>DBEXQE010000349.1:0-3275 GCA_048167245.1 Christensenellales bacterium
TATTTTTACTAAACCCAACTAATTATATATATACGCGCCCCATATGTCAACCGTTTTGCATATATTTATGCGAAAATTGTTTGCGTTTATAAAAATTCGTGCTATAATTACGGTATGAGCAGTATGAAAGACAAAAAAATACGGACTCAGTCCGTCATAGTGATCTCGTGCGTCATATTTTTGGTACTTATGATAACCGCGCTCATCATCAATCTCGTGCGGCTCGGTTCGCTTCGCGCAAGAGAAAAAGAACTCGCTCAGCTTATAGCGCAAGCCGACGCGACGATAGCGGGCAACGAAGCGGAGCTTACGTACCGCCAGTCGCAGGAATACATAGATTGGTACGCGCGCGAATACCTGAATATGCAGGGTGAAGACGAGATCACCTTTATAGGAAAAAAATAGCGTCTCTCCTTCCGTTGTCATTTCGACCGAAGTGAGCGATAGCGAACGAAGCGGAGAAATCGCTCAAAATAAATTCATCGATATTTATACGCAATGACTGACGATTTTCATAAAACTCAAAAACCCGCCGTAATAGATATAGGTTCGAATTCGGTGCGACTGCTGTTGCCCGAAAAGGACGGCGTGAACCAAAAAAAGCTGAACACTACCCGTTTGGCGGAAAATCTTTCCGTGGCGGGTATTCTGAGCGACGCGGCGATCGCCCGCACGGCGGAAGCGGTAAAAGAGTTTTACTCGCAAGCTACGTTATGCGGCTACGAAAATATATGCGTGTTCGCGACGGAAGCGGTGCGCGCGGCGAAAAACGGCGGCGATCTCGTTAAACTTCTGACGCAAAGCGGCATAAGCGTCGACGTTATCGACGGCGAAACGGAAGCCGAGATAGGTTATCTCGGCGCGGCTGGGAACGCGGACAGCGCGACGGTATTCGATATAGGCGGCGCGAGCGTGGAGATAGTCTGCGGAAAAAACGGCAGGATCCTGCGCAAAAAAAGTCTGCCGCTCGGGCTCGTAAGGCTGAAAGACCTTTTGGGCAGCGGCGAGAAAGATATAGAAAAGTACGTAAAGGAAAAGATCCCCGCGTTCGGCGAATTCGGGAGATCGGATATCCTTATAGGCATAGGCGGAACGGCGACTTCGATCGCGGCTATGCTTTCGGGCGAAAAGGTTTACTCGGCGGAAAAGATCCACGGGCAAAAAGTTACTTTGAGCGAATTGGTAGCGTTGCGCCGCGAAATTTTCGATAAGTTGGGCAACACGGACCTGAGCGCCGCGTACCCCGTCATCTCGGTATCGCGAGCGGAGATAATCGCGCACGGCGTTATAGTTACGGAAAATATAATGCGCTACCTGGGATACGAAGAATTCACCGTATCCGAAACGGACAATATGGAAGGATACATAAAGCACTTGAAATAAATTCAAGGTTTTTCAAGTTGGGTGAATAAAATATTTTAATATCATACACAATATATTTGCAGTGGTTAAAACTGCAAAGGAGATTTGTGTTTATGGCTAACACAAGTAAGGCTCAGAGCAAGACGAGCGCAAAAGCAACGTCTTCGAAGTCCGCTTCCGCAAAAGCTACCAAGAGCGCAAGCGCAAGAAAGACTTCGGCTAAAACTACGGCTAAAACGAAAAGCTGCAAGTAGTCGGACGCTCTGACAAAAGGAAAAAAGGAACACACCGCGAAAGACAAGTGCGTTCCTTTTTTTCCGTCTTTTTATGTGTTTATTGCTTCGTCAATCTTTCTACGAAGTCCTTAAATTCGCATTTTCTGTCGCCTTGCTCCAAATCAAGCGACTGCAAACGCCGATTTACGCCGTCGTAACTTGCGGCGGCTTTGTACTCGGAGTTTCTGAGAAGAAGCGACGCTTCGACGACCGCCGAAATAAAATCGCGGTCGGCTTTTTTTATCGCGTTTTCGGCGCCGTCGGTCGGATCGCAGAGCGCGCGCGTAAGATCGAGAGTTTCGCGCTTTTCTTCCTGCCCGCCGCGCTCGCGGTAAGCCGTCGTGAACTTTCCGAAGTCGCCCTGCGCGTTTTCCTTAACGACGATCTCGAATACCGCCGTAACCTGAGAACCCGACGAGAGAGCGCCCGCGGGAGTGTCGGGGTCGTCGAATTCTTCCTGCGTCAGCGTTTTGTTCTCGAACCCGATAAGACGGAATTTCTCGACCGTTTCGGGATCGAACTCGACCTGCGCCTTTGCTTCTTCGGCGACGAAGTACAGCACGGAATCGCGATCGCCTATAAGAGCCGCGCGCGCCGCGTCTATGCTGTCGATATACGCATATGCGCCCTGTCCCGACGCTACGATCTCCTGCATATTGCGGTCGGACAGATTATCGAACCCGAACCCGAGCGCGGAAAGGTACACGCCCTTTCTGCGGTTTTGCGAGATAAGTTCTTTGAGCGCGCCCGGAGTGGAAGCTCCGATATTGAAATCGCCGTCCGTCGCGATCAATATAACGCTGTTGTCGCACAGATCCTTATACCTGAAAGCCGTTTCGTACGCAAGGCTTATGCCGCCTTCGCCGTAAGTACTGCCGCTTGCTTTGAGCTTTTTGAGTTCCTGCTCGATCCTTGTTTTGTCGTTGCCGTACGCGCCGTCGATCACTACTTGCGAACCGCTCGCGTAAGTTACGACGGATATAATATCGTTTTCGTCGAACGTTTCGCAAAGCGCGAGAATGGATTCTTTTACGAGATCCAACCTATCCTTGCCTTCCATCGAACCCGACACGTCCACGAGAAAGACCACGTTGTTTCTTATATTGCTGAGGTCGGCTACGCGCGCCGTTACTCCGAGAGTTACGAGTTTCGTTTCTTCGTTCCACGGCGTGTCGATAACGCTTCCGCTCAGCGCGACGGTTTTGCCGTCTTGCACAGCGGCGTAGTCGTAGTCGAAGTAGTTGATTATCTCTTCGATCTTTACGGCGTTTTTCGGCACTTCCATGCCGTTATCCAGATAGCGTTTCATGATCGGGAACGCCGCGGTGTTCACCGTAAGCGAAACGGCTTGCGTCTTGTTTTCTTCGGTACAGTCGACGAACGGATTTTCGATTATCTCGTCGAATGCGCTGCCGTCGCCGTCCGAATAGAAACTATCGGCGGCGTCGCCGTACCAGCCGCCGTCGGGCGCATAGCCTTTTGCGGCGCAACCGAACAGCAAAGCGCACGAGATCGCGAGCGTCATTATTGCGAACAAAGTCTTTTTACACGTTTTTTTCATTGTTTTTTACCTCCTACACAATAATAACTTCCGACAAACCCGTTTTGTCCAACGTATTTATAAAAAAATCAGAAAAT
>DBEXQE010000350.1:0-11908 GCA_048167245.1 Christensenellales bacterium
CAATATTTTCGACTCATGATTGACTTTTGCGGCGCAATGATGTATCATAGTAACGTGGGCGCAAATGTTCGCGCGGCAGGATGATAGGAGAAATACGAATGTCCGACGAAGTAAAAGAAACAATTATCGAATTCGAATCCGTCAAAAAAGGTCGTAAGGCGATATTTTTCGTGCTTATAGGTTTATTCGTGCTGACGACCGTGGCGTTCATGCTGTTGTGGATATTAAAGCCGCAGGGCAGCAGCGTAGGCGTGCAGGATATAGTATTCGGCGCGAGCGATATAAAATCGGTCGGCACCGACGCGGACGGCAATCCCGAATATATAGCGTCGGTAGGCGGGCAGTACACCTTATCGGCGGACGTTGCGCTTATAGGCGAAGTGGACGCGGAGTCGGCCGTCGAATGGTCGGTATCCCCGAGCGACGCGGTTAATATAATTTCGACCGGCGTAGACCCCGATGTCCCGAACAGAAGCGTTATCACGTTTGCGATAACTTCCAACGCGATAAATACCGACGGCACGGATAAGGACGTTACGATACGCGCGACCAGCCCGTTCGGCAAAAACATAGTAAAAGAATTCAAGTTCAAGGCTCGCGCGAACTATGCGGCGGAAGGCAGAATAGAGAGCGTAATGTTCGGCGACAGAAAGTTTACGCCCGAGCGCATAGACGATCAGCACTATTCGGTCGAAGTTCCGTACTTCTCGACCGATATTTCCAACCCCGATATGTTCATGTTCACCGTGAACGTGTCGCAGTTCGCGGCAAAAGCCGAAAACGGCGAGTATTTGGAACTTTCGCGCGGCATCGCGGGTACGGACGGCAAACAGATCGACAACATAAAATATTCGGTGGAATCTGCCGACGACGCGGCGGAAGTCGCGTATCAGAACATGAACGGCGAGTCCACGTTCATAAGGATACTCAAAGCGGGCAAGGCTACCGTGAAAGCGACGCTCAACGCATACAACAGCGGCGCGGAGCTTCCGATCTTTCTCGAAATAACCGCGAAAGATATAACGAAATACGACGACGTTCTCTCGTCCGTCAGGTTCAAGAGAAGTGATTACACGCTTTTCCTGCACGAGAGCAGACAGGAAGACCTTTTCGATTTGCAGGACGAAATAGTGTTCTCGAAAGATCCGCCTACGGGCAGGACGTGGGAATACGACGTCTACGAGTCCGACGTTTCGGGCAATCCGCCTACGAACAGAAAATTGAATATCGTCCGCTCTTACGACCAAAACGACCAAAAAACGGTCATAACCATGGGACCTTTGGAAGGCGCGGCTACGGTAGGAAATACGTATATAACGGTAAAAGACAAAACTCCGGGCGGCTACGGCGTGTCGCATACCGTCCCCGTAAAAATGCGCAACCCAGTGTATTCCGAAAGCGGCAATGCGCTGAGCGTTGCAGTCGGCGGCGAAACGGAAGTTTCGGAATATCAGGGCGATACGTTCGATATAAACGTAACTTATAAGTTAAGAGATTACGACGGAACGCTTACGGCGGACAACATAACGAGCGAGCTGTATTTTTACTACACCAATCCCGCTCACGCGCCGCAGGGCAACAACTTTACGAACGTCGTAAACGCCGTTACTTTGTCGGGAATGAGCTATGCGGGCGAAATCACGGTCGAAGAAAAGACCACGAGAATTTATTCCGTAAGCCCCGCCGCAATAAAGATAAACAACGAAAACGATACGGCTACGGCTACGATCCGGGCGAAGATCGGCGGAGTAACGCCGAGCAGCGAAGTCGTCGGTAAAGTCGGGCTCAACTTCGTTACGTTCCCGCAGTCGTCGCATTACGACCCCGATATACTTAACTCTTATATCATAGAAGACGGCGGCGACGACGTTTACGTTGCCGCGGAGCCGTTTACGGTAAACGTTCTCGAAACGGTAAGCTCGATGACCGTAAAGAGCGACGAAGATTTGAAAAGCGACGAAATACTTTCCGACGGAAGCAGATTTTTCGCGCACGGCGGCAAGAACAATTACCGTCTCGTGCGCCCCGTGGGAGTAACGACCGATTCTCCGTATTCCTTGCTCGATCTTTTCGAATATAAGGGAACGAAGGGCGATGGCGTGAATTTCGAGAACAACGTTCCCGAAAATCTGACCGTGGAAGTAAAGAGCGGCGACGACGTATTGACGGACGGTTACAAATTGGCGGGCAGTACGACCGAAACTACGCTCGACCCCGCAGTGATAGAAGTAACGCTTACGACGAATGGCGGAAAGACAAAGACCGTTTACACGATCGAGCTTTACTATAAAGTCGTTATAAAAGAAGCGGAATTGCCGATCACGACCGTTATAAACAGCACGTACAAATTGGAAGCAGATGCGTACGACGGCAATAATTACGGCTTCGTAAGTTTCGATAACGGCAGGATCCTGAATTTCCCGAACGTCGTTACGTTCCGTGATTGGAACGGCGCTCTGCGCGAAGATTGGAAGACGAAAATAGAGCGCTATATTCTTATCGACGAACAAATACTCGTAAAGAAAAAGTCTGCGGACGTTACGGGCGGCGGCGAAACTATGGCTTACTACTTCTATCTGCCGAGTCAGATAACGGACGGCGTAGCTCCGCTTGCGGCGGAAGCGCTTTTCAAAATGAACGGCACGGGCGATATAGCCGTCAACAGAGATCTGTACGCGTTTATGAAGAACAATACGGATATCCATTGCAACTCCGTAAACGTCGTATATTCGGCTTACGAATTGAAGTACGAAAAAGGCAAGTTCGTAGTCTACGACGACGATTGGTTCGGACGGGAAGAATACAATGATCTCAAAGCTCTCGAAAACGGTAAGTTGATGGCGGCGAGAGTTTACGTAAATCACCGCGGTTTCGACAGCGTGAGATTTAACGACGGGCTGAAAGACGACAAAAAGGAAGTCAACGTAGGCAGTAGTTTCGATTTGCTTCCCGTCGGAATTATAAAATATTACGATAAAACGGCGAACGGCGGCAACGGCGGACTTGTGGAAGAAGTTGCGGTAGTCGATAAAGCCCGTATCGGCGATTTCGAAGTGCAAATAAACTCCGACTATGCAAGTAAGATCGAAACGGTCAATGCGGCAAATTATCAATATCGCGTAAAGGATAAACAGGTTACCGATTTGACGAATGTGTTTACCGTTTCCGCAAAGTTCACGAGAAGAAACGGCGAAACCAACGAAGACTACGCAGACGAAACGCGCATAGCTAAGTTATCGCTTAAAGTTTTGGATATGTATTTGCCCGTAAAAGGCATAACCGCTTATCTTGACGAAAATAATGCAAAAGCACATTCTCAGCAATCAGTTTCGAGCGGCGAAAAGTTTATCGTGCAGTTCGACAATGCGGGCAATCCTCAAAGCGTAACTTTGTATCTGCGCGTGGATTATATCGATAATACCACGTACAGTTATTTGGCGGGGCTTTCTTTCGCGGTAACGGCGGACGGCGAAAATTACAGCACGGCGGGCAACATTGATCAGACTTTTGCCGCCTTTATCGGAAAAATAGAAGACAATCCGTCGGAGAGCAGTCCCGTTTCCGCGGATGGCAAAACATATCATATAGTAAAACTCACGCTGACCCCGAAAACAGGCAATACGCTGAATAAGAAGTATTCGTTTGTAATAACTCCGCAGGTAAAGGGCGAGCAGATACCCAATCAGACTGCCGAACTTACGTTCGATCTCGACGTTACCACGTACGCAAACGGCGCGGAACTCGAAAAGAGCAACGGCGCGGATCGTAATTCCACGCTCGTAAAAGACGGCGCAAACTATAACGCGAATATGAGTCTTAACGTTTCGGGTTCGGGAGTAACGGCTCCCGGCGCGATGACGATAGACGTTTCGCCGACGGTCAATAGCGGCTTTACGGCTGACGACAGGAATATCACGTTAACCGTAAACAGCGACGAAAGCAAAAACGCCGATTTCTTTACCGTATCGGCAAGCGGCAACAAAGTAACGGTAACTCCGAAAACAAATACTTGTTTGAATAAGTCGTTTGACGTGATACTGACCGAAACGAGATATCTTTCGACCGGTACGTCTTGGGAAGAAACAACGGAAATAAAGAGAGTAACCGTATTCGTTAATATCACTACCGATATTTATAAAGTTGCGTTTAATGACACAAGCGCGATCACCGTTAACGTTACGGGCGGCGGCGGCACGTCGAGCGTAAGTTTTTCGGCGACTTATAACGACGACGGTAAGAGAAACTTGAATTCGGATGACGGTTTGGAATACGTTTTGTCCGACTATAAGAATGACGGAACGAAAAACAAACTGAATATAGTCGGCAATTCGCTGATCGTAGATAACGATTTGGGCGCATGCACGGTAACTCTGACTGCGCGCTCGAAAAAGAATAATTCCGTTTTTGCAACGAAAACGGTCAATATAGTTTCGCTCGATAAGACGCTTTCGTTTAAGAATTTCGTACACGGCGGCGGAGCTGACTACACTGCGAAGTACGAAGATCAGACTACCGCCGCGGCGACCGTAGATATAACGTATTTCGGCGAAAAGAGCATGAATTTCGCGCTCAACGACGATATATCCGGCAATAATTACAAAATAAGTTACGCGATAACGCAAGGCAGCGGCGTAACCGTCGACAACGACGGCGTAGTAACCTGGACGGCGGACGGCGTTAAACGCTTTACTCTTACGGCGACAGTTACGATAACTTCGGGCGGCGTCGGATACGTTAAGACGCTTACGGCGACCGTTATCGCAAACGCGCGGGCGGCGTCTTTCGACGGGGTTAACGCCATAAAAGGCTATACGGGTGTCGATACGAATTATGTTTACGTTACGGCTTACGAAGGCGCGACGATAGATCTGAACGGTTTGATACCGAAAGATTCGGGCGGAAACGACGCGGCGGATATCGGTTACGCGCCCGCGCTCGATAATTCCGTTGCGGACCACGCGAACGGCAAGATAAACTTAGACGACGAGAAAAAAATATTTACCGTTTCTGCGCTCGACCCCGCCGACGAGAATAAATTCGCTTACGTTAAGATCACGGCTCACAAGCATGCAAAAGATACTGTGGCGCAAACGGCTCAATATTCCGTAACGCTGAAAATCGAGCTTAAAGATCTTACCGACGACGATAAGACGCTGACGCTTATGCAGGGCAATACGGAAATATCGGGAGATACCGTCAATGCGGGCAAAGCGGGTGAAAGCAACGTATATACCGCCGAATTCAAGGGCAACAACGTAATAGAAAAGCTCGTTAAGGTTTACGGCGCGACCGTGGAATATTCGTTATCCGCCGCGAACGGAGCGGCAAGCATAAGCGGCAACACGGTGATAAGCACGGAAAATCTTACGTTGCCTACCGTTACCGTGAATTCCGTATATAGCGGTTCGTTTACCGTAACGGCAACCGTCAAAATGAACGATGCGGAAGTGTTCAGAGCAACGCTTACCAAAAACGTGGTAAGCAATGCGGCTCTTGCGGTCAAGTACGGCACGACGGATAACATTGCGGACGCTACGGACGATATTGCGACGCCGCTTAATATAGGCTATACGGGCGACGCCGAAAAATTCGTATTCGTGTTCGTAAGCTATGCGGATTTCGCGGTCGGCGCAAACGAAGTTAAATTTACACCGTATATAAGCGGAGTAAACGCAACGCTCGACACGACTTACGGAACAAACGGCATAACTCACGATACCGCGAATAAGCGCTTTGCAGCTAAATATAAGATAACGCCCGTAGCTTATTCGGGAGCGACGCTCAAAACCGATCTCGGCACAGCGACGCTCGGCGGAACGATCAACTTCGGCGGGTTCGACTACACCGCTACAAAGACGGTAGATCTTACCGCTACGAAACCCACGGTAACCATGTTCGGCGAAAACAACGCGGACGCTATAAGCCGCACTCTTGCAGACAGGGGAACGGCTACTTTGAATACGAGCGTCGGCACGGAGAATTCCGCCGATTATACTGTCGGAACGAACTACACTATAACTTACGAAATGCTGTCCGACGGTAATTTGTCGGCAGACGGAAGTTACGGAGCGACGGGCAACGAAAACGTTCTTACGCTGAATTCCGCCGCAGGAAATTCGACCGCGGTAACGTTTACGGCTAAGTCGTTCGTAGACGCAAACGGCAAAATAATAACTTACGCGAAGAACTCGATCAAATTGCGCGTTAAAGTCAATATCACGAAAGGTATTTACGCAGGTTTCGCGACCGAAAAAATCGTTACGGTTACCGCAACCGACCCCGGCGAAAAACCTACGTTCTCGCTTAAAACGGGTACGGACAGTAAGTATAGTTCCGAATATAACGGAATAGTGCTGAAAAAAATCAATAACGGAGCTGATGATATAGCACTGTTTGCAAGTTCCGGTAATAACGGTGTGGATATGCTCGGTAGCGCGTTCGATATAAATATTCCGAACGACATAGAATACAGTGTTAAAAACGAAGACGGAAGTATGCGTTATTCCGGTAATGTTACACTTAACGGCAACATTACCTATGCTTATAGCGATCAGCATATAGGAAAAGATACCGTAACGGTAAGTATTAAAATTACAAACGGGATTTATAGCGGTGCGATAATTTCCCAAACGTTCGACGTATACCATTTGCCTGTCGTAGACATAAACGGCGGTAACGTAAGAGAGTTTTACGCAACCGACGGATACCCCGCAACGATAACGGTTTCCGCCGCAACGGTAGACGCTATCGCTCCCGTATTGACGCTCCGTGCCGATAACGGCTTGGGTTACGTTATCGCGGGCGCAACGGCGGGCGAGTTTAAGTTCGTTCCGACCGCGAACGCAAGCGGCGACGTTACCGTCAAGGCTTACGCAACGTATAACGGCGGCGACTTTGCGGGCAGGACTGTCGAGTCGCAGTACAGCGTAACCGTTCACGTGCTTTCGGCAAAGTTTAAGGATACCGGCGCTACTACGGGCAACAGAGTAAGCGGCGGAAAAATATACGTTAAGCCCGATACGGTCAATACGGAGTACGATTTGGCTACTCTTACCGCGGAAAAGCTCGGCAACGGTGCGGGCGACGCGACTACTTTCAGCTTGGAGCCTGTAAGCGGTGCGTACGACGCTGGTAAAATTTCGTTCGAAGGCAAAAAACTCAAAGTCGCGGTAGACGCTAACACGGATACGGACGGCGGCATCGAGTTCACGAATGCGGTCAAGATCACGATACGAGAAAGCGGAAAAACTTACGTAGGTTATGTTAATATAATTATAGAAAAGCGCGCGCTTGACGCTGAGCCGAGTGCGCTTACGTACAGCGGCAGTAATCAAAGCTATACGCCGAGCTTGACGATCGGGGATAGCGACAGCGCTGAGTATGCGTACAATGTCGAACAGGGCGCAAGCGTTATAGATATAACATTTAACAACCGTAACGGCAATTTGAGTTTTGCGCGTAAAAGCGGTGTGAAAATCGAAAACGAAACGCCCGTAGTTATTTCGGTAACCGCAACTATCACAACGAGATGCTACGGCGTCGTTACGCGCACGGCGTATATAACCGCAACGATAGTGCCGGACCCGTTGCCCACGCTCGATATCGGTTATAATCCGACGACCAAAAAGTTTACGGTTTCGGCTTCGGCACATTACGGCGATAACGACGACCGTGTGATAGAGATAAGCAACGTAACGCTTTCGGGCGGTGCGGACGGATTTAAGATTTTGCCGAGTACGACGAACGTTTTCGAATACGAATATATAGCGAACGAAAACGCGACGATAACGTTTGCGGCTTCCGCCGTAGTCAACGTGAGCGGAAACGACCATAACGGCAAAACTATCACCGTAAGCAAAGAGATAAGGGATATAGTCCCCACGCAGTCGCGTTTAATGCCTACGTTCGATATAAAGAAGAATTCCGCGGGAAATTATGCGCTTAGCGTTAAGTTGGGGAATGCCGCAATCGAAAACAAAGATATCGATTATAGCGTAGTAGACATTACGGGCGGCGAAGTTTTATCGGGAGATAGCAACGAGCAGAAAGTTAGTATAAACCGCAACAACGGTAATCTTACCTTTACCGCGATAGCTCCCAAGACCGATACGCAGGTGGTTATCCGCGTTTCCGCGACCGTAACCGTTCCTTATTACGGCGAAGTAACGCTTTACAAGGATATCACCGAAACGGTAGAAGGCGTTCTCGATCACGAACCTACACTCGATATTACGTACAACTCTACGGCTAAAACGTTTACGGTAACGTTGGACAGCAAAGGCGTTTCGGGCGTAAGTATGACCGACGTAATTCTTTCGGGAAATGCAGACGGCTTTACGCTCGGTAGCGGCAATAACGGAGTGTTTACGTACACGTTCGTGGCGGACGACAACGCAACGATAACGTTTATCGCTCGCGCAAAGGTAGTAGGCGGCGACCACAAAGACAAGATCATTACGGTAAGCAAGCCGATAGAAGTCGTTCCCACTAAGTTGCTTACAATGCCTACGATAGAAGTCGGTAGCGGTTATACGCTTTCTGTTAAGAGAAATGGCGAAACGCTTACGGCAAAATATTCGGCAAAAGCTATGAGCGGCGGCGACGCCTTGAACGGTGCTCCTACGGTAAGGGACGGTAAACTCAACTTTACGCCGAAATCGGTAAAAGTCGATACGCAGGTGGTTATCCGCGTTTCCGCAACCGTTACCGATTTTTACAGCGGTAAAGATATAACGCTTTATAAGGATATTACGGTGAACGTAGAAGCGGCAAAGGCTCCTACTTTGGGTATCTCGCACAATGCGGGCAATAATACCTTTACCGTAAGCAGTGAAGCAAAAATCAAAAGCGTTACGTTAAACGTTTCGGATTTGGCGGGCTTTAAGATCGTTTCCGAAGTTGCGTCGGAAGACGGCAAGAGCGTTGTTTACACGTATGAGCTTATAATCGACGCTGAAAGCAATACGACTGAGATTTCGGTTACGGCTTTTGCTATAGTAAACGACGGCTTGTTTATCGGCGATACGATATCCGCGAATAAAACGTTTACTCCCGTTAAAACCGGCAGTCCCGACGTTCCCGAAGACGCGCCTACGCTCGAAGTAGCCGTTTCCGCCCCCGCGAAGAACGAAATAACCGAGGGCGAAACGCAAGCGACCTATACGGTTACGCTTACTTCGAATAAGAATTTACAGGAAATAATCTTTGTAGGACTTGACGGCGCAAATCTGACGGGAAACAAGACCGTTGATAACAATTATATTTACACGTATACGTATACCGTCATATACGACAAAACCGTCGGCGTAGGCGAAACGTCGTTTAAGGTGTTCGTAACGGTAGGCGGCGGAAATTATAACGGAACCGTTATGAAGGATACCAAGACGATTTCCGCAATCGACGCAATTCCCGCCGAATAAAACTTAAATATTTTTACAAAAGGACTTAAAACTATGAGTAAAACTTTTCCAGTCGATATCTGCGGCAGAGTGGAACAACTGCCCGTTCTTATGTTGCCTTCGGGCGAGAGCATTGCGTTTTTCAATCTGCACGGCAATCAGGACCTTACGGAGTATTGCGGCAAAGAGCTTGCAAAGCGATTGAGCGGCGCGGAAGTTATCCTTACCGCCGAGAGCAAGGGCTTACAGCTTGCGCACGTAGTCGCGCGCGAAATGGGTCATAAGCTGTACGCGGTCGCGCGCAAGAGCAAAAAGCTGTATATGCAGGACGGCATTTCGGCAACGGTCAAGTCGATAACGACGGCGGAAGAACAGACGCTTTATCTGTCCGCGCACGACGCCGCACTCATGAAAGGCAAAAAAGTGGCGATAGTCGACGACGTCGTTTCGACGGGCGGATCGCTCAAAGGGCTCGACACTCTCGTCGAGAAATCGGGCGGGACTATATTCAAGCAAGCCGCCGTTTTGGCGGAAGGCAACGCCGCAAAGCGCGACGATCTTATTTATCTCGCGGAAATACCGATTTTATAAAGGTTTACGATCATGCCGCTTATAGAACTTATATGTAAAAATTGCGGCGCGGTGAGTGAAGAACTCGTCCGCGCCGATGGCGAATATCCGAATTGTAAAAAGTGCGGGCATAAGCTCGAACAAAAGTACAGCGGCAAATGCTACGTTTCGTCCGTTAAGAAAGGCGGTGGGGGATGTAGCGGCAACTGTTCTCATTGCAAAGGTTGCGGCGGCGTATAACGGCACGTCTTTCCGCTACGTTTGCCGCGCGCGCTCCGTCGAGTATGCCAAAATACACTCCGTCGCTTGCGTGTCAACTGTTGCGAAAATCCGCACCGTTCTCCGCCGCCTTGGGTTGCGCCTTGTCATTCTGAGTGCATTTGAAGAATCTGTTTTACGCTATCTTATTTAACGTTTCGTTTTCGAGACTTGCGGCGGCGGTCGTGTGATCGTCGCCGTTTCTTATGTAGGAAACCGAAAGCGTATCGGTTTTTCTCGCGGTCAGGAGCGCGTCGGAGATATCGAAACTGCGGTTTATTTTGTAAGTTTTTCCGCTTACCGTTATCGCCGTGAGCTTATCTTCGGCTTGCAGTCCGAGCCGCTCTGCCAAAGAACTGCTCGTTATTTCCTTTATCGTAACGTCTTCGACTATTTTGCCGTAACCGCTCGTTGCGTCGTATTCGTAGCGCGCGTCGGAAGCCGTAACGGTAAAGCCGACCGTTATCTTTTTGGGCGAAACGGGCAGGGCGGAAGGCGTCTGCGCGTAATAGTACATTATGTTTTCGACCGTTCCCTTGACTACCTGCAACGGGATCGCGTAGTTTATGTTTTGATCGTCTTCGTTGCCCGCGTTCGTAATGCCTATCAAGTATCCGTTCGCGTCGAACAGTCCGCCGCCGCTGCTGCCGTGATAGATCGCGGTGTCTATGCGCATCGAGCGGTGATATCTTTTCGTGCCGTCTACGCTGAGAATTATATTCTCGTTGTCGACGCTGACTATGCCTTCCGTAACGGAAATTCCTTCGCTCTCGGGGTTGCCTATTGCGATCGCTTTCTGCCCCACGAGATAGGAGTCCGCAAACCGGGCGGCTTTAACGCTTCCGCCCAAGTTATCCACGCTCTCGCGGGGAATACGGATAACGGCGATATCCGCTTCCGCCGAACAGCCTATAAGCGTCGCGCTCAGAGCGTAACGTTCGTCGTAGTCGTAAACGTAGTAACCGTCGTTATCGGTGTCGTACTTACCGTCGTTGTTTGCGTCCACTTTTGCGGGATAGCTCTCGCTGCCGTAAACGTAGCACGTTATCTTGCGGGCGAAGTTACTGCCGCCGTTTTTCGATTTATCGGCTTTCGTGTCGTAGACCACGTGGAAATTCGTCGCCGCGTAAACGTAATCTTCGTCGATTTCGAAAATAACGCCCGAGCCGCTCGAAATCGCCACGCCGCTCTGTTGCTGTCCGAAATATCCCTGAGTCGTTTCGACAAACTCCGTGTATATGGATATCGACGAGCGCAGACATTCGTTTATGACTTGCGTCGTGTCGACCGTGAACGTCAGATATTTTTCCAAAAATTCTTCGAGCGTCGCGTTCTCGTTTCCGGGTTCGGCTTTGTACGCGGCGAACAGGTCTTCTACGGTAAGATCAGCGCCGTCCTGCCCGTTCTTGCCGTTCGAGCCGTTCTGCCCGTCCTTTCCGCCGATATTCATCTCTGTCGAAGATCCGTCGGAGTAGGTTATCACGTAGCCGCCGCTTTCGGACTGCTCTATGCCCGTAACGTATTTCGGCGTATCGGTTTTTACCGAGCAACCCGTGAACACCGAAACGGTCGCGATCATAAGCGCGAGAACGACAAAAGCGGCAAACGATCTGAACTTTTTCATAAAACGATAACTCCCATAGTTATTATTTTGTATCATTATACCACATAATTATTAAATT
>DBEXQE010000351.1:0-3193 GCA_048167245.1 Christensenellales bacterium
GTCGCGGCAAGCGATTTGACGGTCGAATACAAAAAGTCAAACGAGACGCTATCGGCTAAACCCGAAAAATATACCGCGGGCGATTATCGGTTTACTTACGGTCTCGAAGGCGTGGATCAGACGTGCGACGCGTATTTCCGCGTGGAAAAAGCGACGGTCGGAGAATTTACGGTAACGCTTTCCGAAACGACCTGGAAATACGGCGATATAAGCGCTACGGCAGAGATAAAAAATCCGTCGAACCAAGCCGTACGGGTAGCGGAAACTCTTAACGAAAACGATACCGATTGCTTCGGCGTTCAATATTATTGCGTTAAGAAATCGGTGTACGACGCGCACAATGCCGCGCATAAGACGTATGCGGCTTTAACGACGAACGAAGAAGACGAAACACAGCCTAACTATCCGTATAACAAATATTTCGGGGATGATCTGATAACTTATCACGATGATTTGGAGTATTATCAAACGCTCGACTATACGGGTAAATACGTTTTGATCGCGCTTATACAGGAAACTTACAACTATGAAAAAATTGTTTGCACGACGGAATTTACCGTAACGGATCCCGAAACTCCGTACGGAAAAACTTTCGTGTTTGCCGATCTTACCGTAATCGGCGAGGGCGGCTCGGCCGCACCCGATGAAATCGTAGACATGATGGCTTCGACAAAAACGGATAATATAGGTAAAACGGTAGTTTGTGCTCAAAACGGCGATCTGACCGGAAACTGCGATTTCGGACGCGGAACATTCGATAGTTTACAAGGCAACGAAGCTATGAAACTGTTGCAATTCGGCAGAGAAGAAGGCGAACATAACGTAAAAGATCCCGTTTACGTTTATGTAAACAACGGTGCCGAATCTTGCAGAATGGAGGGTCAGTTCTACGGCGGTAAACTTTATCTGACTTTGCAACAGCAGACGGACGACGATACGCCTATACCGTATTTTTTACATTTTGTATTCGAAGTTCAAACGGCAAATTGATACGGTAAATATCGATATTAAGCAAAAGCCGCGAAAAAATAAATTTTCGCGGCTTTTGCTTTGCATTTTTTTCAGCCCTTGAAACGCTTGGGGAGTATGACTTTCGTGCTTTCGCCGTTGAAGTCGTAGCGGTCGAATTCTATCGTGCTTTGATCGGCTATAATTATCTGGCCGTCGTCGAACAGGCGCAGGAACGCGTCGACTTTTTCGATATCGATCTCGGTGTCTTTCGTTTTGTAGTGCATCGGAATACAGATATCGGGCATTATGTTGTCTACGTATTCCTTAGCCATTTCCGCGTCGAGCGTTTTGTTTCCGCCGCCCACGGGGATAAGCAGAACGTTCACGGGAATGAGTTCTTCGATAAGTTCCGCGGAACACTCGTCGCAAATGTCGCCCAAGTGGCAGACGCTTACGCCGTCGAGCCTGAATTTATATATAAGGTTTTTGTACGGCTTGCCTTCGTCGCTCGCGTTCGACAGAAAACCCGATACGTGAATACCGTTTATTTCGTGATCGCCAATGCTGTTCAGGATCACGGGACTGCCTTTGACGCCCTTGAAGTTGTTGTGTTCGGGGTGGGCGTGGCTCGAAGTAACGGCGTCGCAGTTGAGATATGCCATCGAATAGCCGACGGCGGACGCTTCGAAAGGATCCGTTATAACGGAAGCTCCCGTGCTTTCGGTCAGCTTGAATGCGGAATGTCCCAGCCATTGAAGTTTCATTTTAGTTTATTTGCCTCCCGGTGCGGCGAAAAGTAAATTTTTTCTTAAAACTCGCATTTGAGTTTGACTGTCGTTTCTATCTCGCGTAAAGAAAGCCCCAAGCCGTAGACGAGCATAAGGGTTATCGAGTTGTTATCTATCTTACTGCGGATCTTTTTGGCGTTCGCGGAAAATCTCAGAGTGCCTTCCGGCGTGATCATGTCGAAATCGTTCGTTTTGCCTTCTTCCAAGATCATCGTATAGTTTCCGTCGCCGATGCGGCTCAGCGTTACGAGATCGGGGCAGATCCCTATGCAGGTGTGCGTTTTGTCCGAGTCGTCGAACTCGACGTAAGCGGTACCGTTTTCGAAATATACTTCTCCGTCGCCTTGTATACCTACGCTTTCGCCGTTCTGAACGGAAGTCAATTCGATTTTCGCGGGTGTTTTCATAGTGAATATTATACATTAGATAAACGGTTTAGTCAATCTTTTATGTTCGTTTTGAAAAATCGCGTTTTTTTACATAATTTGTACGCTCGTAACAGATAATAGAAAAAAACAGGGGGATACATATAATGAAATACACGGGGATAGTTCGCAGACTCGACAGCTTGGGGCGGATAGTGATACCGCGCGAGTACAGAAAGATGCACAAGATCAAGGAGTCGGATCCGCTCGAAATAATAGCGCTCGAAAACGGCGAGATCCTTATAAAAAAGGTCGATCTCACGGCTCAGCTTATTTCCTGCGGCGCGCCGATGACGGACAGTCTGTTCGAAGCCACGGGGCTTTGCGTCATGCTTGCCGACTGCGAAAAATTTCTGTCGGGATCGGGAGTGCAGAAGAATACTTTTGCCGATACCGTTTTGCCGAGCAAGGTGAAAAATCTTATAGAAGACAGGAAGAGTTTTTGCGGCGCGGGCAAGGAAGCGGGACTCGAAAGCGAATACGTATGCGTAGCGCCCGTGTTCTGTCAGGACGCTTTCGGCGCTCTGTTTCTGTTTTCGGTAAGTCCCGTGTCGGGCGAAGACGAGCGGCTTGTTAAAACGGTAGCCAAAATATTGGGTGGCGTCATGCAGAAATATTGAAAAAGTCAAATTATCGAACACGTTAAAAACAGTTGCATTAGCGGAGATTTTGTGTTACAATAATAGAACGCGCCGAGTAGGCGTAGGACTTTTCAAAAGGATATCCGATTTATGAATATTTACGGTATAGCGCAATGGATAACGACTTCGTTTCCGATCATCCGTATCGTATTGTTGGCGCTTATGGTCGTTTCGGCGGTCGTTATGATCTTTCTCGTACTGTTGCAACCGAGCAACTCCGAAGGTATGGGCGCGCTCAGCGGTCAGACTTCCGATACTTTCTACTCGAAAAACAAGGGCAGATCGGTAGAAGGCATAATGAAACGCCTTACGGTAATTTTCGGTATAGTATTGGCGGTCATCTCGATACTGTTCTTCGTTACGGTAGCGATTTACCCCGTAAACCTTA
>DBEXQE010000352.1:0-3088 GCA_048167245.1 Christensenellales bacterium
AATTATTTTTTGTCAAGTCAGTCAAGTAGGTTGATTAAAAGCGAGCTTATGTGATATAATCTTCGTATGAAAAAAACGGTTGTCATTTCGGGTACGTCGTCCGGGATAGGGCGAGAACTCAGAAAACTTTTCGTCGATAACGGCTATATGGTCGTCTGTCTTTCGCGCACGAATCCCGACGGTTTTTGCGACTTTATTAAGTGCGATCTTACGGACAGGGAAGAAATCGGAAAAGTTTGCGAAAACGTGGCGTTGAATTACGGTAAAATAGATATTCTGATAAACAATTCGGGCGTCGGACTCAGCGGCGCTACGGAACTTTTGCCGCCGGAAAAGATAGAAAACGTCGTGGATCTCGATTATCTCGGAACGCTGTATCTTACGCAAGGGCTTTTGCCGATTATGAAAGAAGGCGGAAAAGTAGTGAATATAAGTTCGGCGTGCGCGCTGTTCCCGCTCCCGTACCGATCGGTCTACTGCTCCGCGAAAGCCGCCTTGAACATGATGTCGTTTGCTATGAGAATGGAACTCGAAACGAGCGATATCGACGTCGTGTGCGTCTGCCCCGGCGACGTTAAAACGGGCTTTACGAAAAACCGCATAAAAAACTACGACACGAACGAACGCTACGGCGACCGTCCGCAAAGAGCCGCCGAAAAAATAGATTCGCGCGAAGACAAGAGAATGAGAGTCGACAAAACGGCGAAAAAGATCTACCGCATAGCTCTGAAAAAGAAAAAAGCCATGTATATAATAGGCGCGAAGTATAAGGTCTTTTGGTTTTTCAAGCGAATTCTGCCAACGAATTTTTTCGTAAAGATAATAGGAAAGATTTTCGGATAAATACGGAAAAAGGAATAATGTTTGGATTGCTTCGGCATAAATGCCTCGCAATGACGACTTCCCTTCCGTTCTCAGCCGAGCCACACAGCGGCGAACGCCAACATTCGTAGGCTGTTATTGCACGGAGCAATTTTCTCTCCCGCCATTGCGCGAGCGTATTATCCCCCACCGTCCTCAGCCGAGCCACGCAGTGGCGAACGCCAACAGCCGCAGGCTGTTATTGCGAGAAGCGTAAGCGACAAAGCAATCCAAAAACAAACCAAAAGAGACAAAATATGAAAGAACATATTTCTTATGTATACATAATGTTCAATTTTCGAAACGGCACACTGTATACGGGAGTAACGAATAATTTAATTCGTCGGGTTTGGGAACATAAAAGCAAAACCGCGGAAGGCTTTACTAAAAAATATAGTATCGATAAACTCGGATATTACGAAACATATACTGATATTACCGATGCGATCCGACGCGAAAAACAAATAAAAGGCGGTTCGCGTAAAGCGAAGTTAAAGTTGATAGAAACGATGAACCCGAATTGGGAAGATTTATACGATGAACTGATAAAGTAACTTTAATGTCCGGATTGCTTCGGCATAAATGCCTCGCAATGACGAACGAAATTATAAATATCTCGCAATGACGTAACGACTTTCCCGTCCTTAGTCGAGCCACGCAGTGGCGAACGCCAACAGCCATAGGCTGTCATTGCGCGGAGCAATTTTCTCTCCCGCCATTGCGCAAGCGTATTATCCCCCACCGTCCTTAGTCGAGACACGCAGTGGCGAACGCCAACAGCCGCAGGCTGTTATTGCGCGGAGCGAAGCGACAAAGCAATCCAGAAAAAACAGCCCGTCGTACTTTGTTTTCGAAGTCGGCGGGCTGTTGTTTTTATTTATCCTTTGCTTACTTATTCTTTGCGAGTCTGTACATTACCATATGCGAAACATAGTTTTGGCGGTTCGTTTCGTTTGTTTCGGATCTGCGCGAAAGAGCCAAAATCATATAGTCGTCGTTCGCTTCGAGTATGTATCCCGTCGTATCCGTAACGACCGATCCCGATGTTACCGTGCCGCGCACTGCGACCGCGTCGTTTTGGGCGTTGTAAGCGATCTGCGCGTTAAGCGTTTTATCGCCGGAGAGAGTTCCCGTAAGCGCGTTGTCTTCGATCTTGCAATCGCTTATCGAACCGAAAAAGTTACTTACTTCTTCTTTCATATCCTGTGTGTAATTGCCCGCAAGAAACGCTTCTTTTACGAACGCGTCCGTCTTATTTTCGATAACTCTGCGCGCCGCAAAGTTCCAAGCTCCGCTGACGTAAGCCACGTTCTGAGAAAACGGCTTCATATTATTGAAAAATTCGGCTTGCCTGTTTCCGTTCATGAAACTTATTCTGAGCGCCAAAGGATCTTTTTTCGCTTTGTTTTCGCCGTTGCCTTGTACGGTTATCTTTTCTTCTCTCTGCGGGATATCCGTACCTATCGCGTTGTCGGAGTTGTATTTATAGCGAATAGACGCCGCATTCTTTTTGTAGCCGTTGCTCGTATCTATTTCTATCTTCGAATCGACCAGATAAGTTATCCGATAATTGCCGTTCGGCAACTGCTCGGTGCGGTACGTTTGCACCGTAACGTTCCATTCTCCGCTCGCATAGTTTGCGGCGGCTTTATGCAGTCCCGACGTGTTGATAACTATCGATAGCACTATCACCAGGATAATGACTGCCACTACGCCCACCGCGATAAGCGGTATGAGCTTTTTCTTGTTGAAAGGCTTTTTGCCTTTTTTCGCGGGTTCGGGCGTTTCCGTTGCCGCTGCTGTTTCTTCCGACATAATATACTCCTTTTTTTTGCGCCGAATATAGTTTTGGCGCATATAAATTCAGTATATCACGGGGGGGTAATGGCAAGTGTTTTTAATAAATTTTAAGAAAAAATTTTATTTGTTTCTCGTGAATTTATATATTCCGACTTTCGAATCGTCTTTCAAGCATAAGATCATGTAATCGTCGGTCGTTTCGGCAATGCAACCTATATAGGAATTGCTTTCGGAAAGAGAGAACTTGCCGTCGAGCCGAGCGCAGTCGGTTTCTTCGTCATACTCGATTTCGGCGTTAAAGATGCCGTCGGCAATCTTATTATCGGCTATCGTCAACGTTTCGCTTACGGAAAATTGAGAACCCGCATGAAATGCCATTGTGTATTTTCCGTTTATAAGGTTTTCTTTTACGAGTTTTTTGCTTTTG
>DBEXQE010000353.1:0-4603 GCA_048167245.1 Christensenellales bacterium
ATAATTTCTTTCTAACCTTTCAATCCGCCCATGGATACGCTCGTAAGTATCTTATCCGAGAACGCCGCGAAGATCGCGAGCGTAGGAACGATAAGCATCATCGACCCCGCGAAGAATACGGGCATATTCACGTCGTAGACCATTTCCTTTTCGAACACCATAAGACCCGTCGCAAGCGTAGGAAAATCCGGCAGATACAAAAGCGGTCCCATGTAGTCGTTCCACGTGCCTATAAAGCCCATGAGCATTATAGCGAACATGGCGGGAAAAACCTGCGGCAACATTATCTTGAAAAATACGGAGTATTGTCCCGCTCCGTCTATGCGCGCCGCGTCCATATAGCTGTCGGACACGCCCTGAAACGCCGCGTAAAGTATCAGGAAGTTTCCGCCCAAACCGCCCGCGTTGACTATAAGCAACAGCGGACTGTTCGTAATGCCTATGTCGTTATACATCTTATAAGTTGCGGGCAGATTTCCGACTATCGGCAATATCATCTGAAATATGGCGACCGCGTATATCGCCTTTTTTCCGATAAAATCGTATTTCGAGATTATGTAAGCCGTCATACAGCAGAACCATGCGCCGATAAACGCGCCGCCGACCGAATACCAGACGGAGTTCATAAGCATTCCGGGAATTCCGACGCCGTCGAGATTCAGTTCTTTCCACGCCGTTATATAGTTGCCTATCGGATTGCTTTTAAGAAACGCACGCGGAAGATCGAACTTGTTCGCGTCCCACTCCGCAACGGTTTTAAGGCTGTTCGTCAGAAGCCAGAACAGCGCGTAGATCACCGTTGCCGCGTACGCGGCGAATATTACGAACACAAGAGCAAAAGTTACGCCTTTCGAAACGCTCACCGATTTACGCTTTTTATTTATCCGGGATATTTCCGTCATCAGTAGCTTACCCCCGAATCGATTTTGTTGAACAGATATCTCACGGCTATAACGATAGGCAAGCCGATAAGCGTGAAAAACAGTCCGACCGCCGAAGCCGTGGGATACATGCCGCTGCTCGCCCCGTAAACCATTTTGAATATGTAGTACGATATCGTCGTAGTGCCGAACGCTCCGTCGGTAAAAAGAAGTATCGGACCCGACGCAGTGAATATTCCCGTCATTATAAGCGTTACGAGCGTGGCCACCGTCGGCCAGATCATAGGCGCTATTATCGTAAACATTTCCCGCAACGGTTTTATTCCGTCGAGCTTTCCGTACTCGATCACGTCTTCGGGAAGTCTTGCCATCGCCCCGCCGAGCAGAAGTATCTTCGAGCCGAATCCCGTCCACAGCGTGTAGATCATTATCATATTCAGCGCGGTGTCGCTGTTTGCCAGAAGCTCGGGCGTCGGAGCGTTCGGACGGAACAGCTTGTAGATCGCTATTACGGGTCCGTCGACAGCTATCATCTTTTTATACAGCATAACGAGAACGGTCGAACAGATTATGCTCGGCAAAAAGAACATAACGCGGAAAAATCTGTAACCTTTGATCTTCTTGTAGATGAAGTACGAGAACGCGAAACCTATGAGCAACAGCACCCATTCCATAAGGAAAAATTTCAGAGTGTTCGGAAGATATTCCGAAAAAATCGGAAGCGTCGCGGAAGATACGTTGAGAAAATAATCGAAGTTGTAATACCACTTTTCGCCCTGCGGCACTTTGAACGCGAGCAAAACGGAGTTTATGTTCACGGCAACGTAAAAAACGAAAAAGTGAACTATCTGCACGATCAAAAAACTCAGTATAAACAGATACTTGAACAGCGCGTTCTTACGTTTCTGCGCTTTATTTACGACGGTTACGCTCATACACCCTTACCTTTTGATCCATACGCTGATATCGCGCGGCTCGTAATAGTTTTTGCCCGACGATCTGTATTCGGTCAGCTTCAATCCGCCGCCGTCCGTCGTCGGAACGGTATAACTCATTTTATCATTTTTCTCCGCCGCAACGCATCCTTTTTCATCGGTTTTCAACGAATAAGTTTTCTCTTCGTCGCCGTTTTCGGAATCGAGACACAACACGAGCGGACCTTTCGCGACCGCAAACAGATCGTTTCTCGTCTTATCGAAAGTTTCGGAGAGTATCACTCTGAGCGGCATCGCCAATTCGTATTCTATACTCTCGCCCGCCGAAACGGGATCGGATAAGATAAGATATCCGTCTTTCTCGTCGAACGCCGTTTCCGCGCCGTTCTTTTTAAGCGAAAATTCTCCGCACCACGCGGGTCTGCGCAACTTCAAGTTCAACGGCGCACGCGCTCTTTCGACGGTCAACACTATTTTTCCGCCGTACGGATATTCGCTTTTAATTTTAAGAACCGTTTCTTTCCCGAGTCCGTATCTGCCGCCGTAAAAGAAATTCACCGTAACGCCGCTGCCGCTTTGCAATACTCCGACCGTCGGGATCACGCCCAGACCCGCCGCGGCTATCGCCACGCAACAGCCGCAAACGGCGTACGACGAAATATTTTTATACCCGCCCATAAGAGTCCAGCGCGGATTGTCGTAGATCGGCGAATAGCTGTAAAACAACGGGCGCGCCTGATAACCGTCGTTCTTGCTCTCGTTAAGCGCTCCGAGATACGCGTTCCAGAACGAAGTTTCCACGGCGTCGATATACTCGGATCTGCCCGTACACTCGTACAGCGCGGCGAAAAACTTCATGAGCGTAACGGTTACGCAGGTTTCCTGTTTATGTATTTCGGATCTGTCGAGCTGGACTTTCGCGGAATTATCGAAATATTCGTCGCGGCACCCGCTCGCGCCTATCAAAGTAAAATCGGTTTCGAGCACTCTGTCGGCAAAGTTGACGCACGCCGTAAGACATTCCGCTCTTCCGGTCGCTTTGTAGTAGTCGAGCAGTCCTTCGAAACAGGAGATCATCTCGTATGCTTTCGTAACGGGATACTCGTACGGCGCTTTTTCGTTGCGGTACGCAAGCTCGAAAACGTTCGGCTCGTCGCCGTCCCGCGAGCGGATAAGCGATTCGGCGTACGACAGATAATTTTTATCGCCCGTAAGCATATAAAGTCTTACGAACGGCTGAACGATCGAAACGGAATTTATCGCGCCCCATGCGGTACTCGTTTCGTATACGGAGATCTTTCCCGCGCCGTCGCCTACTTTGCTCATTATGTAATCGGCATGTCCGGCGAGCGCTCTGAGAATGCGGCGCTTCAAGCCGTCTTTCGTACAGACGGAATAAAAATATTCGAGTCCGAGCATAACGTATTTTCTGCCCCACATATCCCAACCCACAAACTCTTTTTCCGCGGGATAAGTGGAGATCCTTCCCGACGGCTCTTGCGTCTTCAAAAGATCTTCGACCGTTTTTTCCATTACGCGATAAAGCTCTTTATCATGCGAATAGGCGTACACCATGCTCGCGCCGCGCATGAGTTTGCCCCAGAATTCGCCGCGCCAACCGTTGTCGCCCGCGTCGGATTTCTCTTCGAACTGCTTGACGAGCAACTTCCAAAGCGTTTCGTCTTTGAGTTGCTCTTCGGTCAGAAACGAAAAATAACCGTCGAGCAAAGACGAATATTCGGCGGTGAATGCGGTCGGTAATTCTGTTTTCGATATAAGATTTTTCATGTTCATGCCGCTTCTGAAATAACTTCATATAAATTCTACCAATTTACGACGTTTTTTTCAATGTCTATTCATTATATAAAAGTATCCATTTGTACGCATTTTGCCGGTCGCTGCTCCGTTTGTAAACAAAAATACTCCCGTTTGTCTTATTCTGCCGAAATACAAAAAAACACGCGATCGGAGCGTATTACCCTGTGCGTGTTTTTTTACGGCGGAGCTTGCCGCCCGATTTAATCGTCTTTATCGTCGGAAAAGTATTGCGAAAATTCTTCTTCGCGGACGACGGTGCTGACTTCGCTGCCGCTCAGATCGTTTTCTTCGGAAATTTCCATATTCAGCGCGCTCTTTGCCACGCGCTTGCGGTTCACGGTGCGCTTCATCGCCGCGACGGCTTCGACCATTATTATACCGAATACCGCGGCGAGAATTATCGCGTCGAACGTTCCCTGCGTGCCGAGCGACACCGCGGAGACCGAAACGGTGGGCACTACGAAGTAATTGAGCAGACTTACTATGATATCGCCTATCACTATTCCGCCGATCGACGCTATCAGCGTGGAAAGCCGCGTCATCGCTATAAGGTACGCCACCGCGCCGCCCACGAAACCCATTATGACCGAAGCCGTTATCTGCCCCGCGATCGTAGTCGTGCTTATCAGCATGCCCGTGGCGACCGCAACTCCCGCTACGGCTACCATAGCGAGATACGCGCGCGTAAGATCCGAATTGAAACCTATCATTACCGAGAAAACGATCACGAGCACGATCGGGATAAGAAATCCGCTTACGTTCATTTCAAACGACGAACCTATTCTTATGTTCGGCACGACCGCTCCCACAACGAGCGCAAGCACGAGCAGAAACGCGAGCGGATTGGACATTCCGATCTTACGGAAAAACTTTTCCGCCACTCCGAAAAATATCAACACGGCAACTATGCCAAGAATGACAAGACCTATCGTCATATAAAAAAATTACCTCCGAATAATATGGTAGGTA
>DBEXQE010000354.1:0-6651 GCA_048167245.1 Christensenellales bacterium
TGAAAATGAAAAAGTGAATAACAGCCCTGTTATTGTTGCGCTTATAAAATGTATGGGAAGCGGCGCGACCGTTAAAAATCTTACTTTGAAAGGCGTATGCGGTCTCAGTGGCGGTTTTCCGGGCGGCTTTTTGGCGGCGGCAACCACAGGCGGTACATTCGAAAATATCACCGTAGAAGTGTCTTTGAACAATATTTATGCGGGCAATAACAATATCGGCAATCACGTAATAACCGGAAGCGGACTGTTCGGAGAATTGGGGACTGCCAGCGACGATATGTGGAGAAACGACGACAGGGGCAATATAAAAGTCAAAGACGTAGTTATCATAAACACGAAAACGACGGCGGCAACGGCAGGCGCGCTCGGATTTATCAGATTCGGAGTCAGGGGAGACGGTAAAGGCGCTTCGCCGTATTACGAAATGGCTAAGACAAGGATCGCTTTCGAAAACGTTTCCGTAGTAGGGTTCGACCGTTTGTTCAATTACGTCGACGGTAACGACGAATATCAATATTTAAGCACGCAAGAGCAAGTCGACGCATACTTTACGGGCAACGACGCGACGACGGGGCTTAAAGTTTGGACGCTCGATGATTATAACGCCGCCCAACCTACTACTACCGCAAATTAAACGAAATTTTACTTTTTAAGGAATACTTATCATGCAACTTATCAAAGACGGAAAAATAGTATCGGCTGTTCTGTACAGCCACAAAGCCGATACGGTAGACAAAACGGCTGTCGGCGAATACTGCCTTTTCCTGCATTACTGCACGGAATGCGATCCGCACGCGTACCGCGTGTTGCCGAGCGCCTTTACGGAATTCGTTTGCCTGGGCACCGAAAACGAGTTCGCGAGATATTTCGGCATCGACGTCCCGAAAGAAAAGTTCAAGGACGACACCGTATATATCCGCGTCAAGGGCAACGTCGTCGTGCTCGACGGCGGAAAAAGGGGAAAACTCTACGCCGTTTACGAGTTTTTGGAGCGTTTCTTGGGCGTAAGGTTTTATTCGCCGCAGGACTACAAGACGCCGCATATCGAAAATCTCGAAATTCCCGACTGCGAGATAATCTACACTCCGCCGATACGTTTCCGCGAGTTGTATGCGTACGACCTAAGGTGGGACAACGCTTTTTCGGCGCGGCTCAGGAACAATTCGGAGAACTATCCGCTCGGGCTTGACGCGTACGGCGGCTCGCTCATGTGGGCTTTCCCGAAAAGTCATACCACGCTTACCAGGCTCATGCCGCCCGAAGACAAAAAGAACGGTTTCGCCGCGCACCCCGAATACTACGCGTACCGCAAAGACAAGGGTTGCAGGGTTTGCCGCCACCACACGGAATTCGGGTTTCCGTGGGGCGAGGGCGAGATATGCTGGACTAATCCGAAAGTAAGGAAACTGCTCGTCGAAAAGATGAAGCAGTGGATACTCGACGAACCCGACATGGAAATATTTTCGCTGTCGCAAAGCGATTATCTGGAACATTGCGAGTGCGAAGAATGTGAAGCGTTGGCGATAAAGCACGGCTTAAACGGCGAGCCGCGTTGGAGCGCGCCGATCATAGACGCGGTAAATCACGTCGCGCGCGAGATAAGAAAGTGGCAAAAAAACGACGGCAGAGTAAAGGGCAGGATCATTTATATCGAAACGTTTGCATACCACTACGCAACGGACGCGCCGATAGACTTGCCCGTAGAGAACAACGTGCTGATCAGGTTTTGCGGCGCGCACAAATGCAATTTTCACCGCATGGACGAGGAATGTAAATCCAACGAGCTGTTACGCAAGGCGTTCGAAGAATGGAACAAGATAGCAAAAAATATATACGTTTGGACGTATCCGAACAACCATTGCATGAGCATAGCGTACAATTCGGAACTGCGAGTCTACCAAAATCACGTGCAGTACTACGCGGATAAAGGCATTTGGGGCATTTTCGCGCAGTTCGACAACACGCGCTACCGCGGGGTCGGCCCTTGGTGGGAAGTGCGGCAGTATCTGTACGCGAAGATCCTGTGGGATCCGTATCTCGATTTCGACAAAGAGTACCGCGAAGCAATGGAATTTTTCTACGGAGACGCCGCGCCGTATCTTATGGAAGTCGAGCGCCGCTATATAGAAAGTCTGGAAGAATACGATAATAAGTGCAAAAAGGAAAAGAATAACCCGGGACTTCATCTGCCCGTCGCTTACACGATCTTACCCGAGTATTATTCCGAAGAATTTATTCAAGCCGCCGAAAATCTGTTCGAGATCGCGCTCAGTAAAGTCGATACGCAAAAACTGCAATACAGAGTGCGCCGCGAATACGCATATCTGAAATTCATAAAAATGTATTTGCATAAGGGCGTGAATTACGACGAAATGCAGAAAGTTCTCGACGAGTTCGACTCTTTGGGTATCGAATTCGAAAACGTCGAGCGTTTCCGCGAACATTTCTTCGGCGGAAGAAAGGACGATCTGTTTCTGCCCGAGATCGAAGATCGGAACAGAGAAGCGCTCAGAGAAAAACTCATGGCGATAGCGCGCTCTTAACGGATCGGGGCGGTGTAAAACGGATATGGAACTTATTTGTTTGCAACTCGATCTGGCGCGTCAGAAAGAAAATTTCGAATTCATAAAGAGCTATGCGGATCTTGCGGCTAAGTGCGGATACAACGCGCTCGTGCTGTATCTCGAAAACGCGGTACGCACGGACGACACGCCGTTTTTCGACGCTGAAAGAACGTACTCGCTCGCCGAAATGCGCGAGATCGTAAAGTATATACAAAGCGTAGGGCTCGAAGTCATTCCCGCGTTCGAAAATCTCGGTCATTTGGAAAAGTTTTTCGCATACCCGCAACTTAAAGGCTTGTCCGAGTGCGAGAACGAGCGGGTGCAAGGGCGCGGCTTCGGCGGAGTGGAAGGCGGCATTTGCAGTACGTGCGGCTGTCCGTCGAACGAAAAGCTCTATAAGTTCATGGACAAGTACATACGCGACGTCTGCTCCGTGTTCGACGGACGCTACGTGCATATGGGGCTTGACGAACCTTTCGACTTGGCTGTTTGCAAGCGTTGCAGAGAGCGCATGGAGAGCGGCACTGAAAAAGCGGAAATATTTTTCGAACATATAATGCACAGCTACGATCTCGTAAAGAGCATGGGCAAGGAAATGATGATGTGGGACGACTTTTTCGAGTACGCCGACATCGTCGAAAAACTTCCGCGCGATATAATTTTCTGCAACTGGAACTATAATTTCGTGCGCGAAGAACCTGCGGGTCATTGGACGAACCGAGTAAAGAAAGATTGGTTCGAGCTGTACGACAAGCTCGGTTTTCGGTATATGTTCTGCACCTACGCTCACCGCGCGTCGTCGACTTATAATCTCGAAAGTTTTACCGCTTACGCAAATAAGCACAAGCCGCTCGGCGCGATAATGACGGCGTGGGAGAGAAGCCACAGCTTCTATCAGGGAGCGTATCCGCTCATAGCCTACGCGGGCGCGCTGTGGAACGGAAAAATTTTAAGCTCCGACGGTAAACGGCGAGTGTATTCTTCCGTTACGGGCAGTCAGACGGCCGCGGAAATACTTTGCGCATTGCAGATGCCGTCTCTCGGCACGGGCTATTACGATATAACGGAAGTCGCCGAGTGCGACTGTCTTGTAAAGCGGCTCTACCGCGACGAACTCGCGTATTTCGCTCCGCTCTTGAAAGCCGAAGCCGCCGCGGCTGACGGCAAGCAAAAGGATATATTGACGGATATCTATGACTTCGTGTCGGAGAACCTGCTGAACCTGCGCCTGCAAAAACTCGGAACGGACGTATTCGACGCTTTCGAGCGCGGCGAAACGGATATGAGCGGATTTATAGCTACGCTCGACGAAACGGAGCGCGGCTTCGACGAGATCGAAAACAACGGCGAAAAACTGTGGAAAAAATACCGCGACGGCATAAAGAGCGACCGCGATTCTTTCGCGCGGAAATTCGCGAACAAAAGATCGCTTATAAACGGTATCCGCAAAAAACTCGCAAAAACCGACGCGCGCGGGATACTGTATTTTGACACCATGCTTCACGACGGATTTTGTACGGTCAAAGCCGAAATTAAATTGGGATATAAAGACGGCGAAGAAACGGTTTTGTACCGCGGCGCCGTAAAGCCGAGCGTCGTCGCGTTCGAAGTCGGCGACTGCTACGGTTTCAGGTACGCCGTGCGGGACGAGTTGCCCGAATACGCCGTTTTGAGCGTGTTCGGCGAGGGCGCGCTGTATCCGCTGAATATGCGTTGCCTTATCGGCGGGAAAAAGTATATCGCGGATAAGGTCTTTCCGATCTGCGGGAGCGTTTCGGACGAAAAAAATCTTCTGACGAACGACACGCAATTCGCCGTTATGGGCAATAACGACGGCAGGGCGCATTTTAACGATATTTCTCTCTCAAAGCAAATTCATTCCGTAAAAATAACTTTTCGGGAGCTTGACTGAATTGAGCCCGAAGAAAAAAGACTATCTGATAGCCGTGGACTTGGAAGGCGTTCACGGAGTGGTCGGCGAGCCGTACAAGACGCTCACGCAGTCCGAGTCCGAATATAAAAAAGCCGTTTCGGCGGCGACGGAAGAAATAAACGTCGTCGTCAAAGCGCTTAAAGAGTGCGGCGTAGACAGAGTCGTCGTGTGGGACAACCACGGCGGCGGAAACAATCTCGACTTTTCGAAAATAGATCCGCGCGTCGTACGCGAAACTTGCGGAGCTCGGGACAGGCTCGATTTCGCGGATAAGTACGATTTCGGCGGGATCGCGTTCATAGGTTATCACGCGCGCGAAGGGACTCTCGGCGCGCCTTTGGCGCATACTTACAGCTCCGTTTCCGTGCAGTACTTCGAAATAGACGGCGAGCAGGTCGGCGAAATAGATATCGACTCTTATCTCGCGGCGGAAAAAGGCGTTCCGTGCGTTTTCGTCGCGTCCGACGATAAGTGCGCGGAGCAGGTCGTTTCGCGCTTTCCGAGTTGCTCGACCGTGATAACGAAATTCGGCAAGGGCAGAAACGCCGCCGTTTTCCGTAACACGGGCGAAGTTTTAAGCGAAATTTACGCAGGCGTCAAACGCGCCGTCGCCGCCGATATAAGACCCGTGCGCCTGAAAACGCCGTGTACTTTCAAGGTCCGCTTTACTCGCGCCGAAAAAGCCGCGGAAGTAAAGGAAAAACTTTTCGGACGATTCGGCAAAACCGTTTCTTACGGCGAAGACAGCCACATTCTCGTCGCAAGCATCGACAGCGCGCAAGAACTCAGATATTTTTTGTGATAAAGTTCTTTTATTTGCGGGCGACAATAACTGTGTCGAGTTCTTGTTAATTTTTTTTGAAAAAGGTATTGACAAGCGGAAAAATATGTGTTACAATTGAGAAAACCGATTTTCTGAGAGAAAAAAATGAGTAACGTAAGAATAAAAGATATAGCAAATTTATGCGGGGTAGCGAAATCTACGATATCCAATGTTTTTACGGGCAAAAAATATGTCAGCGACGAGATAAAAAACAGAGTGCTTACCGTATGCCGCGAACTCAATTTCAAGCCGAATTTCGCGGCGAGCATTTTGGGCGCTAAGAAAACGGGTATTTTGGGACTGTTTTTGACTACGAAAAGCGATTGTTTCGAGAGTTTTTATACCGACGTAATTGCGGGAATAGGATTGACCGCCGCAAAAAAGGACTACTCGATAATGCTTTATTTTAACACCGTAAGCGACAGTGTTATGCACGGTTTGCTCGAATCGAAGATGGGCGTAATAGACGGCGCGATAATTTTGACGCCGCAAAAAGACGATTTCAGGGCGGAGTCTTTGCGTTCGAGCAATATACCGTATTCGGTTATAGGAATGCCTTTCGATTATGACGATAAGACTACGAGCTATGTAGACGTTGACAATAAAAAGTGCGTTTTCGAGTTGACGTCTTCGTTTATTCGTCAGAACAGGAAAAAGATATTGTTTTTCAACTCGGAAAAACAGTTTGCCGTAACGAATTACAGATTGCAAGGTTTTAAGCAGGCGTTGGAAGAAAACGGGATCGAATTCGACGAAAGATACGTTTATAACGTTTCCACGCGGAATTCCGAAGCAGGCAAGTTGCTCAAAAGTATCGATTTTCCTTACGACGCGATTTTGACCGAATCGGATATCGTCGCAAAAGAAATATACGAAGCGATAGGCGGCGACATAAAGAGCAAAAAAGTTCTTATTGCCGCAACGGGCGGCAACGAAGTTGCGGAACTGCTCGATCCGCCGCTCACCACCGTGAAAGTAAATTACAACAAGTTGGGAGAAAAAGCGTTTGAATTGATTTACGATATGCTTGTTTCCGAAGACGGCGAACAACGCTCGTACATGCTCGAAGATATAAACATCATTTACAGAGAATCCAGCATAGTTTAGCATAAAAAGTGTAAAATTTTAGTAACCCGATAATTTTGCACATTTTTTATAAGGTATAGAAAACCGGTTTTCTGACCGAAAATAAATTTATAGTTCGAGATTGACAAATAATAGGAGGAAATATGGAAAACAGAAAGTACGACGTAGTGGTTTGCGGAGCGGGCAGGTCGGGGATCCCGGCGGCGATTGCGGCGGCAAGACAGGGCGCGAAAGTGGCGCTTTTG
>DBEXQE010000355.1:0-4140 GCA_048167245.1 Christensenellales bacterium
GGATGTTTTACAATTCGTTCAAGGATATAAGCGATTGGCGCGTAAACGTAAACGGATTGCCGACGAAATGGATCTTTGCGAATTATTCTCAAAATCTTTTTACTTACAGATCGGCGATAAGCGGATTCAATATCCCGCAGATGTTTTTGCTGTCGATAGGGCTTACGCTTGCCGGAACGTTTCTGACGGTATTCTTTTCGACGAGCGCGGCGTACGTCGTGTCGAAATACGATTTTTGGGGCAAAAAACTGCTTTATTCGATAGCCGTATTCGTTATAGTCGTTCCGATCGTCGGCACGCTTCCCGCAAAATTGCAGATAATGCAGAGCTTGGGGTTATACGACAATCTGGTCGGTATGCTGTTTTTGTATTCGGGCGCGTTCGGTATGAATTTTATTTTGCTTCACGGGTATTTCGCAAATATTTCGTGGAGTTACGCAGAAGCCGCTTTTATAGACGGTGCGAGCGACGCAGACGTGTTTTTCCGTATAATGTTGCCTATGGGAAAAGGCGCGGTCATAGCCGTAGCGATACTTCAAAGCATTAGCATATGGAACGACTATTCCACTCCGCTTTTGTTTTTGCCGAGTATGACTACGCTTGCGGTCGGACTTGACGAGTTGCAAAAGAGCGCGATAGGGACTGCCGATTATCCGACGCTTTTCGCCGCGATAACCGTAGCGGTGCTCCCTGTAATAACGCTTTTCATAGCTTTTCAGAAAACCATAATCGCGAATACGGTTGCGGGAGGACTTAAAGGTTGAAAAAACATACGAAATATTTAATAGCCGTTATAGTTTCTCTGATTTGCGCGTCGGCGCTTTTCGCTTGTGGCAGTAAAGGCGTTCCCCCCCTTGCGTTAGATAAGTCGGAATACGAGATTTAAAGCCGCGAAAAATTATATTCCGATTTAATGGGCGGAAAAAAAGTTTCGTACGAAATAATTTCGGGCGCGCGCGACGGGATCGCTCTCGACGCAGGCGACTGTACGGTAACGTTCACGGACGACGTTCCGAGCGGTTATCAGATAATGGTCGTAGCCCGTATCGGCGAAGCGGTAAGCACGCCCGTCGTCGTTACGCTTATGCGCCCCGACGGGGAAGTTACTTTTTCGCTCGCCCGCGACGGCGAATATTATACCGACAAATCGTACGTAAGGATCGCGGCAAGTCCGAATTACGCGCTGTCGTATTCTATGGAAGAAGAAGTTCTCGGGATAAGCGTAAACGCCGTTACGGGTCAGCTACGCATAGATAAAAGCGTGGCGGACGGAACGCGTTTCAAGGTCAAAGCGAATTCCCGCGGCGGCAGTTCGCCCGTTTACGAACTCGTTGCGAAAACTCAAAATCTTATGCAAGCCGAATATCCCGTACAGCTTATCGAGAAAGGGAAAGAATCCAAAATAGGTTATAAAATACTGCGCGGGGAATATACGGGCGCGAAAGTCAAATCTGTTTCGATAGGCTCCGAAACTTTGCAAGGCGATTTATATTCGTTTGACGAAACGAGCGGTATGCTTACGGTGCAAAAGGACGCTTTCGTAAATTTCGATGCGGGCGAATACGAATTGTCGGTAAACACCGACGTTCATCCGATAAACGTAACTTTGAAAATCGCCGATAAAATAATAACGAATGCGGCGGAAATTCAAGACATAAATACGGACGAAACGACGCTTGCCGGATATTACGTTCTGGACGCCGATATAGATCTTAAAGAATACGGCGCAAGTTACGACGGCGGCAAAGGTTGGAAGCCGATAGGCATATATCAAGACGCGCTTGCGCCCGAGAATACGCGTCTTGCGTTTACGGGAACTTTCGACGGAAACGGGCACGTTATAAAGAATTTGTATATAAACCGAGCCGGCGACAAGAGCGGATTTAACTGCGGCTTTTTCGGATATATAAAGGCGGGCGCGGTAGTTAAGAACGTAGGCTTCGAAAAAGGAGAGATCGGCGAAGTCCGTTCCAATTCGTATTCGGGCGTTATAGCGGGCGTAAGCTATGCGGCTATAAGCAACTGTTACGTTACCGTGCCTATAAAAGCCACGACCGCGTCGTCGTATAAATGGGCGTCGGGAATAGCGGGCAGAAACGTCGGCAGCATCGAAAATTGCTACGTTGCCGCAAAAGTCGAATGTTCTACGGAAGTCGGTGCGATAGCGTCGAACAATCAGGGCAGAATAGAAAATTGCTATGCGTTTACTTACGGAACGGCGGAAACGCTCACATTCAAGGGCGCGCCGATAAACAGCGTTATGTTCGGCTCGGAAAACGAAATGTTAAACGACGATTTCGCGTTACTCGGCGACGCTTTCGAAAAGAGCGTCGGAGAATTGCCGAAACTGAAACGGCTGAATAAATCGTACTATCCGCGCGAGATAGTAATAAGCAACGAGCGCGATTATGCGGTTTACGGAGAGAGTATTCAAATAGAAGCAAGCGTTTTGCCGCTCGATTTGACGGGCGTGGAACTTTCTTACGAAATAACGGGCAGAGATCTGAGCATAAGCGATACGGGGCTTGTGGATACGAGCCGCACCGACGAAACGAGTTTCACCGTTATAGTTACGGCGGACGGCGTTCGCGCGGAAAAAGTTTTCAGACTTTACGAAACTTCGCAGTCCGTCAGCCTTACTAACGAGAACTTGACATTGAACGCGGGTTCGTGGTATAAATTATTCGGTAAAGTATCGAGCGACGCGGCAAGACAGGACGTCGATTTCGAACTCGTCGGACAGACAAACGGCATAAGGCTCGACGGCGATACCGTTTATATCGCTCCTTACGTAAAAAGCGGCGTAACTTTTGCGGCGCGCGCGTATCAGGACGACCTTAAATCCGATCCCGTAACGTTTACGGTTGTCGGCGCGAGCGGGTTTTCCGACAATACCGTTATTTCGGTCGGAAACACGGACGGAGTGTCTTTCGATTACGGCGGCGGAAACGTTGTCGGCGCAAGCGTAAACGGCGAGAAATTCGCGGATTTCACGGCAAATGGCGGAAAGTTCGAGCTTGCGAAAGCCGCAGTCGATAAACTCGGAAAAGGTTCGTTCGATTTCGTTATCGAAACCGAAAGCGGAAACTACGCGGCACATTTGAAGATCTGCGACAAATTGATAAGCTCCGCGGAAGAATTCGAGAGTATCGGAACGGATAAAACTACGCTCGGAATGTATTACGTTCTCGGAGCGGATCTCGATTTCGGCGGAAAGAAGTTAAACGCGATCGGAAGATACGGTTCGGCGGAGAATTATTTGCCTTTTACCGGCGGCTTCGACGGCAACGGTCATACGGTGTCGAATTTTACCGTCGAAACGAACGGCAAAGATACGTTTAATCTCGGACTGTTCGGTTTCGTTACCGGCGATATATGCGATCTTAACGTGGAAAACGCGAGCGTTACGGGGACCAACTTTATAGGCGGTATCGTCGGTTCTCTCGGCGCGGGCGGAACGGTGCGCAACTGCTCGGCGCGCGGCGTTACGCTTCCGACTACGGCGGGACGCGAGATCGGCGCGATAGCGGGCAGAAACAGCGGCTATATAGAGAATTGCACCGTATCGCAGGGAGTAACGGCTGTCGGCAAAAACGTGGCGGACGGCAAGTCAGTCGATATCTTTACCGAATAATATTCAAAAGAGAGACGGAAAACCATGGTAGTAAAAAGAGGACAGAATTTAACGGGGTTGCGCGAAAACAACAGCTATGCGATATTGCAACGGTTGCAGAAGAAAAAATATACGGCGTGCGAACTTGCCGAAGAATTGTCGATAAGCAAGGCGGCGGTTTCGATAATAATGAGCGAGTTGACAGAAGGCGGCTACGTTATCGCCAATGCGGTGAAGCGGCAGGGCAAGACGGGACGCCCGCAAGCCGAATATTCCGTAAATCCGAATTTCGGTTGCGTCGCCGCAATAAGCCTTGCGGATAAATCGGTCAAAATAGGGCTTGCGGATATGTCGGGCAAGTTGTTCGGTCGCGCGAATATCGACAATATCGACGAATTCGACAGTTCCGTGTTTTACGAAACCGTTATAAAGTTAAAAGATCTGCTCTCAAAGCATTGCGAAAATATTCCGCTATTCGGAATAGAGATGGCGATCCCCGGAAAAATAGAAAAAGAAACGGGCGAAAT
>DBEXQE010000356.1:0-2160 GCA_048167245.1 Christensenellales bacterium
ACTCGGACTTGCTTTCGTCGGGTTTCTCGTGTGGCTCGGTGTAAGCATTGCTCGGCAGTGGGGGCTTTTATGATCACAATAATAACGGGACCGCCCGGGGTGGGGAAGACGTCTTTGATGACGAGTTTTGCCGTAGCCGAAATGATGAATTACGAAGATATATTCAATAAGCAGGACTTTATTCGCTCGCTTAACGAAATCGGTTACAGCAAAACTATCCCCGAGCATTTCGTTTTTACTAACTACGACGTTACTTGTCCGTATACCGGACAACATTCGTATTTCGTGAATGGATACTATCTGGGCTTTAAGAACAATAGTAAGCACCCGACAATGTTTTTGCCGCCCGGGGCAACTATTTACATATCCGAAGCGCAAGAAGTGTTCAACAGCCGCGAAAGTTCGCGGTTCCCGGACTTTCTGAGCCGTTATATGGAAAAGCACCGTCATTTCGATCTGAATTTCTTTCTCGACTGTCAGCGCGGGGATCTGATCGATCTTAACGTGCGCGCCATAGCCGAGAAAATAATAGACGTGCGGGAAAAACGAGATAAGTACAACAGAAAATACTGTTTTTTGGAAAAAACGGTTTGGATCTGCAATGAGTTCCAAAGCTGGGCGGAATATGAGAGCGGGGCGAACGGAAAAAAGGTAAAATACGAGTATGACGGGGATATACACGACTGTTATGACTCGCAAGGCTGTTTCCTTATGTTTATGAACGGTCGGGAAGACAAGGATTTCGATTTGCGGGAAAACAAGCAGTTCGGAATAGATAAGGAGTCGAGTATAGCGTATAACAAGTTGCATCGGTACGAAGTTCCGAAGACTTTTTATAAAAGGAAATCGAAATAATGGGAAAATACGAAAAGAAACTCAGGCGAATGCAAGTTTTTTACGAAGAATATGCGGGGCTTGTCGGCTTTAACAGAGATTTGGCGATAAACTTAAACCAAATGGTCAAAACGGTCGGCAAGCCTTTGGCGTGTAAGCTCATCGACGGGCTTACTGCACACATCAAAAGGGATATAAAGGACATAAAGAAGTATTCGAGAGAATACGAGCCGGAAATGCCGCAGAGCGTAAATACAGCCGCGGAAGCGAGCGAAGCGGACGAAAAAGCCGAGAGTAATGCTAACCCGAGTAAAGAACTGCAAGCCGTGAACTCGGACTCACTCTTAAATGTATCCGAAAGCGTGGCGACCACGCAGGAAAATCCGCCGCAATAATACGCCAAAGCGGCAGACTGTAAGACGAGTTGCACTCGAAGACGCGCGGAGCGTCAACGAAAAGCAGTGAAGAAAGCGTCGGCAGGCTATCGAACCGGCAGGGTGAGAAGAACTCGCCGAGTCTATGATTGCGGCGGCGTACGGTAGTATGTCTACCATAGTACCAAAAAAAAGTAGCGACCGCGGAAAGCGAAGCGGCGGTCGCGTTGGCAAGTGTAACGGTTGGTCTTACCGTTCGGGCAGGCGCGCGAAGCGCGCCGTAGCCCGAACCTTGATATATTAGAAACATCTCCGCTCAGAGCGGAAAAACGGGGTATTCGATTTGAGTTCGTTTGATTTTGATAAGATCATAGAAAATCTTTTAATGCCCGATGATTTGCTTTGCGACATTGAGCGTAAACGCGAGTATAACGATCTGATCGGAGATTACTATTTTAATCTTTTTCAATATTACGGTATAAGGAAAGCGGAACAAATGTCATATAATGTCAGGAACTGTAATCGTTATTGGTTTTTCGATACGTACAACAAATTGCGGTGTATGGACTTTACTCATACGTTTCTTTGTAAAAACAGATTTTGCCCGAATTGCCAAAAGTTACGGCAAGCAAGTTTGTTTATGAAATTCCGTCCGTATTTGGAAAATGCGTCTGAAATAGGGTATTTGTATCATTTGACGCTTTCGGTTCCGAACGTTTCGGGTGAATCGTTGAAAGACGAGCGGGATATTATATTCGAAGCGTTCGCAAAACTCATAGACTATTTCAAGGGTCGAACAAAGATAAAGGGCTATGATTTTAAGCAGTACGGTTATCGTGCGGCTGTTCGGTCATTTGAATGTACATATAAGGGGAATAGTTATCACCCGCATATTCACAGTATAATTTACTTTTCAAAAGATTTACAGCTCGAAAAAAAGAAAATAAACGAT
>DBEXQE010000357.1:0-5734 GCA_048167245.1 Christensenellales bacterium
GCCTATCGTCGAAGGCTGTACGGTAATGACGAAGTACGGCGCGATCAAGACGGATTATATCCTGTTTATCGCGTCGGGAGCATTCCACGTAGCCGACGTTCACGATCTTATCCCGGAACTTCAAGGTCGTTTCCCCGTAATGGTGGAACTTTCGAGTCTTGGGCTCAACGAATTCAAGAGCATACTCACGTTGCCCGAAAACGCGATAACCCGTCAGTACGCGGCGCTGTTGGAAGTCGACAATATAAAGATAGTTTTCGACGACGAAGCGATCGAAGAGATTTCGAAGATAGCCGTCGAAGAAAACGAAACGAGCGAGAATATCGGCGCAAGAAGACTTCACACTATAATGGAAAGTCTGCTCGAAGACGTAAGTTTCAACGCAAGCGGCGATCATCCGCTCGTAGAAGTCAGAATAGACAGAAAATACGTTTTGGATCATCTGTCCAAGCAAGTCAACAATCACAACTTGAAGAAATACATTATTTGACGGAATCAAAGAAAATGTTTACCATTCCAAAGGGAACGAAAGACGTACTCCCGAGAGAGAGTTATAAATGGCAATTCGTCGAAAACGCGGCGAGAGAAACGGCAAAGCTGTTTTCCGCGCGCGAGATTCGTACGCCCGTATTCGAGCATACGGAACTTTTCTTACGTTCGATAGGCGAAGAAACCGACGTAGTGTCGAAAGAAATGTACACTTTTAACGACAAAAAGGGCAGAAGCCTTACGCTTAAACCCGAAGGCACCGCGCCCGTCGCGAGAAGTTACGTCGAAAACGCGCTCGAAGCCGACAGTCTGCCGCTTAAAATGTTCTATTTCACGCCCGTGTTCCGTTACGAAAAACCGCAGGAAGGGCGGCTCAGGGAACACCATCAGTTCGGCGTCGAAGTTTACGGCTCGGCTTCGTATCTTATGGATGCGGAAGTTATCGCGCTCGCGAATACTTTTCTTAAAAAAGTCGGCGTAAAAGATCTGAAACTCAACTTGAACAGCATAGGCTGCCCCGAGTGCCGCAAGAAATACAACGAAGCCTTGAAAGCGTTTTTACAGAAAAACGTGAATAACATGTGCGAGAACTGCCGCGAGAGATTTGCGAAAAATCCCATGCGCGTACTCGACTGCAAGGAAGAAAATTGCAAGTCGATAGTAAAGGGCGCTCCGAGAATAATAGATTACCTGTGCGATAATTGCAAAGAGCATATGAGCGGGGTCGAAGCCGCGCTTAAAACGTACGGGATAGACTACGTGATAAACCCCGATATCGTCCGCGGGCTCGACTACTATACGAAAACGGTTTTCGAGTTTGTAACGACTTCGCTCGGTTCGCAAGGCACGGTTTGCGGCGGCGGAAGATACGACAATCTCGTCGAATCGGTCGGCGGAAAGAGCACGCCGTGCGTCGGTTTCGGTATAGGTTTGGAGCGGCTCATCATGCTGCTCGAAAAAGTCGGAGCCGAAATGGCGAACACAAGTCGTCCGGATATTTACGTAGCTCCGCAATCTGGCGAATACGCGCTTGATTGTATCGGAACGGTAAGAAAATTGCGCGAGAACGGCGTTTGCGCCGAAACGGACTTTATGAGCAGGAGCGTGAAAGCGCAATTTAAGTACGCCGATAAGATAGGCGCGAAATTCGTTGCCGTGATAGGCGGAAACGAAACGGAGTCGGGTAACGTCGAGATAAAGAATATGCTCGACGGCTCGAAAGAAACGGTACGGCTTGATAATATAACGGAATATATTAGGAGTAAAAAACAATGATCGAATTTATGAACGGAAGAAAACGTTCTCTGTATTGCGGCGACGCAACCGAGAAGATGATCGGTAAGGAATTTACCGTTATGGGCTGGGCGGCTAAGCGCCGCGACTTCGGCGGACTCATATTCGTCGATCTGCGCGACAGAACGGGTATATTGCAGGTCGTGTTCGACGCGTCCAAGACGGGCGACCACTTCTCAAAAGCGGAAGCGATCCGCAACGAATACGTTCTCTGCATAAAAGGAAAACTGAGAAAGCGCAGCGACGAAACGATAAATCCGAAACTCAAAACGGGTACCGTCGAACTGCTCGCGTCCGAACTTACGATCTTATCCGACGCGGACACTCCGCCGTTCGCTCTCGATGATACGAGCGGGGTAAACGAAGCGATCCGTCTCAAATATCGCTATCTCGATCTGAGAACGTCTTATCTTACCGAAATTCTGCGCGTAAAGAGCGAAATAATGAAAGTAACGCGCGACTACATGTGCGAAAACGGTTTCTGGGAGATCGAAACGCCGTTTCTCGGCAAGTCTACGCCCGAGGGCGCGAGAGATTATCTCGTTCCGTCCCGCGTTCATCCGGGCGAATTCTACGCGTTGCCGCAGTCGCCTCAGCTTTATAAGCAGATCCTGATGATAAGCGGCTACGACAAATATTATCAGATAGCGCGCTGTTTCCGCGACGAAGATCTGCGCGCGAACAGACAGCCCGAATTCACGCAGATAGACATGGAAATGTCGTTCGTCGAAGACGAAGAAGACGTTATGTGCGTTGCCGAAGGTCTTGTGCGCAATATATACAGGAAAGTCGCGGGCAAGGAGTTGCCGAAGAAGATCCGCCGCATGACTTACAAAGAAGCCATGGACAGGTTCGGTTCGGACAAGCCCGATACGAGATTCGGTCTGGAACTTAACGATATTTCCGATATAGCCGCAAAATGCGGTTTTCAGGTGTTCGAAAACGCGGTCAAAAACGGCGGAAGCGTACGCATGATAAACGCGAAAGGTTTCGGCAAATCCGAAGATCCCATACTTTCGCGCCGCGATATAGACGCTCTGACCGATTTCGTAAAAACGTACAAGGCAAAGGGCTTAGCGTGGAGAGCTATCAACGACGACGGTATCCAGTCGGTCATAACCAAGTTCATGAGCGAAGAAACGGTAAACGAGATCTTGAAGCGCGCGAATGCCGAAAAGGGCGATATCCTGTTCTTCTGTGCCGACAAAAACGATATCGTTTTCGCGTCGCTCGGAGCGCTCAGGTTGCACCTTGCCGAAAAAGCGGGACTTATAGACAAGAACGTTACCGATATTCTGTGGGTAACCGAGTTCCCGCTTCTCGAATACAGTCAGGAAGAAAAGAGATACGTTGCGGTCCACCATCCGTTCACAAGCCCCAAGACCGAAGATCTGCCGCTTCTCGATACGAACCCTGCCGAAGTTCGCTCGAAAGCGTACGACCTTGTTATCACCGGTCAGGAAGCGGGCGGCGGAAGCATAAGGATCTGCCAAAGAGAGATCCAGCGTAAAATGTTCAACGTGCTCGGAATGGACGACAAGCAGATCGAAGAACGTTTCGGCTTCTTCGTAAACGCGTTCAATTACGGAACGCCTCCGCACGGCGGACTCGCTTTCGGGCTTGACAGGCTGACTATGCTCCTTACGGGTACCGACAATATCAAAGACGTAATAGCGTTCCCGAAAGTTCAGAACGCTTCGGATCTTATGACTATGGCTCCGTCGGAAGTCGAACCCAAACAGTTGCGCGAGCTTTCGATAAAGGTCAACGAACAAGTCAAATAATGGACAGGTTTGACAGGACCGAAAAACTGATAGGCTCGGAAAAGCTGAATAAACTCAAAAGCAGCTCCGTGCTTATAATAGGGCTCGGCGGCGTCGGCGGATTTGCGTTCGAAACGCTTGTGCGCGGCGGGATAGGCAGGTTTACTCTCGTGGACGCCGATACGGTCGACATAACGAATATAAACCGTCAGATCCTTGCGCTCGACAGCACTGTCGGCTTGCCCAAAGTGCAGGTCGCGGCGGAGCGGGCGGCGCTTATAAACGCGGACGCGAAGATCACCGCGATAACGGCGCGCTATGATCCCGAAACCGCCGACGGAATATTCGGTACCGACGATTTCGATTACTGCGTAGACTGTTTCGACAGCGTAAAGGACAAAATACACTTTTTGTCGGAATGTATAAAGCGGAAGATAAAAGCCGTTTCGGCTTGCGGAGCGGGCAACCGTATATCGCCGCAATATAAGGTCGATAATATTTGCAAAACTCATTCCGATCCGCTCGCAAGAGCCGTGAGAAAGGGGCTTAAAGGACTTGATACAGCGAATATCAAAGCCGTATTCGATATAAACGAGCCCGTCGAGCCGCAAAACGGAAACGAGCGAACGCCCGCAAGCATAAGCTACGCGCCCGCGCTCATGGGTTGCATGATCGGCGCGGAAGTTATAAAAGATCTGCTCGGCGAATAAAATGACGGAGAGAAAGCGGCAATATGCTTGAAAAATGCACCGTAACGCGCGTAAAGGGCAATCACGCGTATATAGAACTTATTCGCCATCCGAAGTGCGACGGGTGCAAGGCGTGCGCGTTCCACGGCAACGATAAGATAATTCTGCCCGCGATCAAAGACTGCGAGTGCGAAGCGGGCGATACGGTCGTCGTGCAAATGCCCGAAAAACAGTTTCCCGCGGCGTCGTTGCTTTTATTCGGAATTCCGCTCGTATGTTTTCTGATCGGCTTGATTGTAGGGAGATTTGCGAGCGGCGAACTTCTGATGGTAGGGCTCGGATTTGCGTTCGCGGCGCTCGGATACGTTATATCCGCACTTGCCGACAAGGCGATAAAAAACAACAGAACTTACACGCCCGTTGTGGTGGAAAGAATTTATTTCGACGTAAAATACAATTCCAATGAGGAGAATTTACAATGATAGACTTAAAGTTGATAGGACAGACCGACCCCGAAGTTGCGGCGAGCTTAAAGCGAGAGCTTGGTCGTCAGCGCGATAACATCGAGCTTATAGCGAGCGAAAACTTCGTTTCTCCCGCGGTCATGGCGGCGGTCGGAACTCATCTTACGAACAAGTACGCCGAAGGTTATCCCGGTAAGAGATACTACGGCGGGTGCGTATACGTTGACGAGGTCGAAACGCTTGCGATAGAGCGCGCGAAGAAACTTTTCGGTTGCAATTACGCGAACGTTCAGCCGCACAGCGGAGCGAACGCGAACCTTGCCGTATACTTTGCGTTGCTCGAAATCGGCGACACCGTTCTCGGAATGAACTTGGCTCACGGCGGACATCTGACGCACGGAAGCCCAGTGAATTTCTCGGGCAAAAATTACAATATAATTCCGTACGGCGTTTCGGACGATACCGAAACGATAGACTACGACGCTTTGGAAAAACTCGCGATCGAAAAAAAGCCCAAAATGATCATCGCGGGCGCGAGCGCATATTCGAGAATAATCGACTTCAAGCGTTTCAGAGAGATCGCGGATAAAGTCGGCGCGTACTTTATGGTGGATATCGCGCATATCGCGGGACTTGTGGTCGCAGGTCTGCATCCGTCGCCGTTCCCGTACGCTCACGTAGTAACGACTACTACGCATAAAACGTTGCGCGGTCCGCGCGGCGGAATGATCATGTGCAACGACGAAGAGATCGCGAAGAAGATCAATAAATCCGTTTTCCCGGGAACGCAGGGCGGTCCGCTCATGCACGTTATAGCTGGCAAAGCCGTCGCGCTCAAAGAAGCGGAAACGAAAGAGTTCAAGGAATATCAGGAAAGCGTAGTCAAGAACGCGAAAATTCTTTCCGAAGAACTTATGAAAAACGGTATAGATCTCGTTTCGGGCGGCACGGATAATCATCTGATGCTCGTCAAACTCACGAAGTACGACACGACGGGCAAAGAGATCGAGCATCTTCTCGACGAATGCAGGATTAC
>DBEXQE010000358.1:0-4907 GCA_048167245.1 Christensenellales bacterium
ACTCAACAATTTTTTCATTTTTTTATCCTGCTTTTGCAAGCGATGAATATAGTTTTCGCCTGCGGTTATTATTATATACCCTTTTGCGCAAGCGGTCAAGCATAAAACGAAAAAGCCTTCCCTTTTTGCGGAAAGGCTCTGTTTCGTATCGAGCTTTTAACTATTCTACGAACAAAACGTTCGTTACCGACCAACCGAGATTTTTCTCTTTCGCGCTTCTCGTTATCACGCACTCTTTGCCGTCGGTCGACGTAACTATCGTTTTGGAAACTCTTTCCCTGTCGCCCGCCTTTGCGACATAGAGTTTCGACACGCCGTATGCGCTCGACAAAGCGCAGACGCGGTTCTCTCCCGTAAGCGACGATATGACCTTTTTGCCGTCCGCGTTATAGAGCGTGAAATCGGAACCCGCCTTGCCCAGCGTAAAATCGCCCGACGAATACAGCTTATGGGATTCGTATTCGATCTTTTTTATGAGTTTCGCTTTGTTTGCGGTTTTTCCGAGCTTGACTGCGCCGTAGTATTTCGTTTCGCTTCCGTTGTAAACGATCGCTATCCCGTTTGCGACTTCTTCGACGTTGTACACGGGTTTGAGCAGAAGTTCGCCGTTTTCGGAATAAACCGCCGTCTTGCCGTTCACTTCGTCCAGGATATAGATATTCCCCAGCGCATCTCTTTCGGCGCGGGAATTCTTGCCGAAACTGCCGATAAGCACGAGCGACGCTTCGCCGTTCTCGCTGAGGATCGCTTTGTAAAATTCTTTGCCGTCGTCTTTCGATACGAGCACGACTCCGCTCGCGTTCACCGATCCGAGCGTCGCTTTTCCGTCGCCGATACGAACTTTGGTATAGATCTCGCCGCTGCCGTTCTTGCGGTACAGCAAGTAAGTTTCGCTCTTTTCCGCTCCGCCGTCTTCCCACGTGAACACGGCGAGTTTGACCTGCAAAACGCCGTCGCTCATACGGACGCGCGCGTCTTTATCGAGCAGATCGTACTTTTCGCGGCGAGCGACAACGTTAAGTCCGTAACGCGTGTCGACCGTATAATTCTCGATCTGCGCGAACTTAGAGTCCACGACCGCGGGAGAAGACGCCGTACCGTCGAAGAATTTCACGTCCTCCGCCATAACGGGCAAGCCGTTTATTTTGTAAAGCGTTTTCGTTATGTTAAGATCGTCGCTTTTCTCGGGATCGAGATCGATAGGCTCGCTCATAGCCGCCGTCCAGAGTCTTGCCGCGCCGTCTTTCTTTATAACGGCGTAAATATTATTGTTGAGAATGACCGTACTGCCGTTTGCGGGGCTGTACGTTCCGTTTTCGCCGCCCGAAACTTCCGCTTCGAGTCCCGTTGCCGTATTTACGATACCCGCATAGCCTTTCGAGTACTGAACGTAGCGAACGTTCGCCGTCGAATTGCCGATATTCGCGATCTTGTTGCTTATAAGCGTACTTTCCATTTTGCCGTTGTAAACGACCGATCTCGGAACGTGATCCGTATCGTCGGCTTCCGTGCCGATAAAACAGGGAGACGTCGTCGTGGCGCATTTTCTTATAAATTCGAACCAATACTCTCCCGCCTCGCCGAACACTTCGCGGACTCTGAAACGCTCGTCGGCGCCCGAATTTCCGTTGCTTTCGGAAACGTAGTGCTTGCCGTCGTAATAGGTCAGATATTCGTCGATCTTGTAGCCGAGTTTCACTTTGCTCAGCGACGCGTCGAGCGCGTAAAAATCGTCGCCCTTTTTATACACGCGGTTTTTACTGCCCGCGAACACTTCCGCGTCCTTTTCGATCAAGCCGTTCGCGCCGTAGACCGAAGTTTCGCCGTCTTTCGTTACCGTGAATACGTTCACGCCGTTCACGGTGTTGAGTCTTGTCGAACTTCCGCTCGTATTCGGGTTGACCGTATCGATCTGTATCTCGCTTATCGGAGCGCTCGGAACGAGTTCGGCGCCGCTCGCGTTAACTACGGAAACCTGCGCTTCGCCGTCGTCCGTCGCCGAATGAGTAAGCACGAAAACGCCGCCGCCTATGTATTTTACGGAATCGGCTCTTGCCGCTATTGTTCCGTCGGGAGTTACGAGCGCGTATTTGCCGCCGCCTTTCCCGTCGTCTTTGCGTATGCCCGAAAAGCCGACCGTTTTCACGGTATACGTTATGCCGTTGTCGTCGTACACCGTATCGGTATAAACCTGCGCAAGTTCGGTGATTTCTTCGGGGAGAGTTTTCGCCGAGCCGTCGTTACCGAGCAGGATCACCGTTTCGTCGCCGAAATTCTTTCTCGCTTTGAAACGATCGGTATACGTGCTCGAAAAAAGTTCGATGGAATAATAGCCGTTTTTCCCGACTTTCTTGTCGTTTTTGTAAAGGTACGTTTCGGTACCGTCGAGCGCTATAACGTAGTCGTCCACGGCGGCGTAGATAGCGTCGTACTTTTTGCCGACCGCCGTCGCCCCGCCGGAGCAACCTATCAGCATGACCGCCGACAGCAAAGCCGCTACGATAACGGAAATTATCTTACTTTTTTTCATTGCGCGCAACTCCTATCCGAGCAAACTGCCCACGATCGCGAACATAAACAGGTTAACGTTCACTTTGTCCTGCTCGATCGAAATATCCGTGATCTTCGAAGTGCCGTCCGAGTAGTTAAACACGAGCGCGTTGCGGATCTCGCCGCCGTTTACGTAACACTTTGCGAGATAATCCCCGCTCGTTTCGCACTGCTCGACTACGACGTTCTTCGCGATGCTCTTGCCGTCCTTGTTGTAGACCGACGGGAGCGAACCGAACTTAAAGGTGATATAATCGCCCGTGGGCAAAAGCATGATCTCGTCGTATTCGATTTTAACGGCGAGCTTGGCTTTGCTTGCGTTTTTGCCGAGCTTGACGAGTCCGTATTTTTCGCCCGAACTTACGAGAACGTTTCCGCCGGAGATACTCAGCGCGTTGTATTTGGGAGCGAGCAATAGATTTCCGTTCGAATCGTAAACCGCCGTTTTGCCGTTTATTTTCGCAAACACGTATTCGCCGAACAGATCCGTTTTCAGGGATACGTTGCCGTGATCCGCCACGTCTTCGAGTATCGCTTTAACTTCCACGCCGTCCGCCGTCTTGTTTACTTTATATACGCTCGCCTTGCCGCCGAGTTCGCTTCTCGCCGTGAACATACTGCCCGTAGCGCCCGTCATGCTCATACCGCCCGAATAAATTCTCTTATCGCCGATAAAGTCATACCCAGAGCCGTACGAAAGGACCGTTTTGACCGTCGAACCCGACGTGTACGTAATGTAATCCACCTGCATGATGTTATCTTTGTAGAAAGCCGTCAAGCCTGCAAGCGAACAATCGTAAGCCGTCCTATTCATGATATTCGCGGCGGTAACCGATCCCGCCGAGAAATCATACGTCGAATAGTCGGTATCGGATATTCCCATAACGGCGGCGATATCGTTTGTCGCGTTGCGCGTGCTTTCGAGAGATCTTATTTTCGCCGCGGACACTATCCAGGGCTTGCTCTCTCCCGTTACGAGCGCGTAAAACAGCGCTTCGCCCGTCATGCTTTCTCCGATTTCGACAACGGGTTCGTCAGTTTCGGCGGAAAGAGTAATTTCCGCGTTCGTGGACGGGATCCACAGCTTGTTTTCGCCGTCCTTTTGCAGCAGCGCGACGCCGTCGAACAGCGTAGCCGTGTAGTCGCCGAGCGCACGGCTCTTTACGGCGCCGTTCACGTATGCGTAAAGAATTTCTTCGTCGTTACCGTTTACGCATTCGGCGAGAATATACAGATCGTCCCCGTCTGCTTTTATATCTACGTTATCCGCCACTTGCGCGTCGAACTCCGCGATCTTTCCGAAGTCCTTATCGAAGAACAAGGTTTTGTTACCGCTGTATGCGGCGATAAGTTCGCTCTCGGGATCTACCATTACGGCGTCGTAATATTCGGTCGTCTTACCGCTGTTCAGTTCCTTTAAGCGCTCCTTGTTTTCCGTATTCGGTTCGGAAACGAAAACTTTTCCGTCGTAAGTAATGCCTTTTACTTCGCCTTCGCCTATCGAAACGGTTTTAAGATCGGGCGTTACGACGTAAGTTATTATAACGTCGTCCGCGCCTTTCTTGTCGTACTCGAAGTACCCCATTCCGCACGAACGCGGAACGGAGCATAACGTATCTATTTCGCCGCTGCTGCCCGCTATGCCGTATGAATACGTTCCGCCCGCGGAATCCGCCGTATAGTACAACAGCGATCCTCCCGTCATTTCGTCGGTAACGACGTCGTATTCCGGGTCTTCGTCCGGCGACGCGGAAAATACCGTGTCGAAAGTCCCGTTCTTTTCCGCAACGAAAGAAAGTATAGCCGAACCGTCTTCACTCTCGACGAACGTTACGCCACGGAAAAATCCGTCTTGAAAATCCATATCGTCGTAACGGGTCGACATATTCAGCGAGCTTGCCGAAACGGCGGCTTTCTTGTCGTCTTCGAGCGATACTATGTAGCCCGCTATGCGCGAATTCATGAATCCGCTCACTTTATACGCCTTGATATCCGATATCTCGTATTCGTACGTCTTGAGTTCGCCCGTAATGCCGCTCAGAAGTTGCGGTTTGGCTCCGCGCTCGGTAGTAACCAAAAACGCGTCGTTCGTATACTCCGGATCCGGAGTCGAAACGGTTTGCCCGGGATAGTCGGGTTCGGGCGTTTCGACGTAAATTTCCACCGGATCGACTTCGTAGAACGCCGTAGAATTCAGCTTTTTGCCGTCCTTGTAAACGTACGTTTTGCCTTTCTCCACGGCAACCGCGTAGTTATCCGATGCGTACAGGACCGCGTCGTACTTCGTTTTGCCGACGCTTAGAAATTGCGACTTTGCGCAACCCGCGATAAAAGCGCACGACAAAACAAGAGAAAGG
>DBEXQE010000359.1:0-3363 GCA_048167245.1 Christensenellales bacterium
CGGTCAGATCAACAGGTCGCTCAAAGAAAAGGAATAAAAGATTATGGAAAACAGATCTTCGATAACAGCGTTGCAATTCGCCCTGATGGCGGGCGGAAACGCCATAATCGTGGCGTACACGTTCATCCCCATCGCCAACACGGATATCATAGGCTTGAACACCGTCTACACCCTGCTCCTGTCGCTTGCCTACATTCTTATCATGAACACGCCCGTCCTTATTCTGATGACGCGCTTCCGCAACGCGACCGTAAACGAAATGCTCGACGCGATAACGGGCAAAGCGCTCGGCAAAATACTCGCCGCTTTGCTCGCCCTGTTCTTTCTTATGAACTTTACGGTGGTGCTTTCAATAAGCGTCTACTATATAAAGAGTTATCTCCTGCCGTCCACTCCCACGTGGGCGCTCGTAACGCTTACCATGGCTCCCGTGATCTACACGGCGTGCAAAGGAAGCGGAACGCTCGCGCGTATGGCGACCGTTATAGTTCCGTTGCTTCTTTTCACGGTCGCGGTATTCTTTGTAGCGGGACTCGACAAAATGCAGTGGTCGGATCTTCCGTCGCTTACGGGTTGCACCGATTTCAAATCTATAAACAAATACGCGTTTTTCTCGGCGAGCCGATATTCGGAAATACTGATGATGAATATGTTCTGTCGAAACCTGATGAAAAAATCAAGCGTAGTAAAGACGTACGCGGCATCGGTAGCTATCTATCTTATCGGCATAATTTTCATCGTGATCCCGACGCTGTTGACGCTCGGCGTGCCGTTCGCGAAATTGCAACTCAACCCGTATTTTATATATTGCCGCCAAGTCGGTCAACGCGGAATATTCCAAAAATTACAGGGCGTAAATATATATTTCTGGTATTTGGGCGTCCTGTACAAATTGGCGATCTATCTGTATATGGCAAGCTCCATTACTGCGGGACTTTGCAAAAAATTTCCGTTAAAGCCCGTAACGACGGTCATCGGCGTGATAATGCTTATACTGTCGAATATACCCGTTCTCTATAACATAGCCATAATAAACGCGTTTGCAAAGACGATGACGGTTCCTATGATCATCGCATCGGTCGTTTTCGCGATACCGCTTATTCTGCTTTTCGTTTCGCTGATAAGGCGAAAACACGTTAAATCCGAAATAGAAAAAATAGACAAAAAGGTCGAAGAAGAAGGCGTGAGCGACGATTTCGAAATGCCGCAGACGGAAGATCTCTTTCCGAAAACGGAAACTCAAAGGCAATAGCCTATAACGCAGATAAATTGCAGTATCGACCCCGCCAGGCAGAAAATGTGAAACACGGAGTGCATATATCTGATCTTTTTTCCGAGTCCGTAAAGGACCGATCCCAAGGTGTACACAATACCGCCGCACAAAAGCCATACGAACCCCGCGACCGTCATCGCTTCTATCGCGGTTTTTACGATAAACATTATTCCCCAACCGAGAAACAGATAGCAGATCATCGACGGGACCGTGAATTTTTTCATATCGATCGCCGTAAAAATCATGGCTATGACGGCGATACCCCATTCCGCACACAGCAGAGAATAAGCCTTAACGGGACTTACCACTCTTACCGCGCTCAACAAAATCGGCGTGTATGTTCCGGCTATAAGAAAATAGATAGTACAGTGATCTATGACGCGGAAAACTTTTTTCACTCTCTCGTTTCTGAGTCCGTGATAAACCGACGACACGAGATAAAGCGCTATCATCGAAATTCCGTAAACGAGCGAGCCGACTGCGCCGTAAACGTTGTTTTTCAATGCCGACACTATAATACATGAGATCAAAACGGCAAGACCTATTCCGACGCCGACAATATGAGTTATAAAATTCATATTTTCTTCGCCGCGCGAGTACACGGGCAACGGATAGCTTTGCGCTTTGGATATTCTGTTTTGCTTGATATTTTCCATGATTTTTAACGACCTTGCGTAGAATCTTTATGCCATAATGATAATACGGAAAGCCCCGTAAGTCTACCTACCGCAAATAATTTACAATGAACGCTTAAATTACACTCGGTAGAGAAAAATTTCATATCGGAAACAGCGGATCGTTTGCACTCTACCGCTTGAAATAGGCGCTCTACCGCGAGTAGAGTGCCTGTCTACCGTAAAAAAATCATACCGTTTTCGCCGCAATGCGCATATTATGACAGTATGATATCGATCAGCCTTTGCATGATAGTAAAAAACGAAGAAGACGTACTCGCAAGATGCCTTAAAAGCGTAAGCCCCGCCGTCGACGAAATAATCATCGTCGATACGGGGTCTACCGATTCGACAAAGAAAATAGCGAGCGCGTTCACCGACAACGTTTACGATTTCAAGTGGTGCGACGATTTTTCGGAAGCGCGCAATTTCGCGTTTTCGAAAGCCACCTGCCCTTATCTTATGTGGCTCGACGCCGATGACGTTATTTCTCCCGCGAATCTGAATAAACTACTCGCACTGAAACAGACGTTAAGTCTCGACGTAGATATGGTGTATATGAAATACGACGTTGCTTTCGACGACGACGGCGCGCCCGCATTTTCGTATTACCGCGAGCGGCTTATGAAAAACTGCGAAAAAGCTAAGTTTGTCGAACCCGTTCACGAAACCGTTATCCCGTTCGGAAAGACGGTCAACTCGGATATCGCCGTGTGGCATAAAAAAGTAAAAAGCAATCCGCCGCGCCGAAATCTCAAAATCTTCGAAAAAGCGCTGAAAGAGAAGAAATCGCTTTCGCCGAGAATGTTATACTATTACGGTCGCGAACTCAAAGACAACGGCAAATACAAACAAGCCGCCGTTATATTTAGGAAATTTCTGAAAAACAGCGACGGTTGGATAGAAAACAATATAGGCGCTTGCCGCGATCTGTCCGAATGTTATCTGCATGCGGGCGAAACGAAAAAAGCCAAACAGTCGCTAATAAACAGCTTTATCTATTCGGCTCCGCGCGCCGAAGTCTGTTGCGATCTCGGAATGATCCTTTTAAGCGAAAGAAAATACGCGGAAGCGGAATTTTGGTTTCTGTCCGCACTGAACAAAAAACCCGACGCGAATACGCTCGGGTTCGTCGAAAAAGATTATTACGGTTTTATCCCCGCCATAGAGCTTGCCGTTTTATACGACAGGATCGGCGACAGAGAAAAAGCGGTGCAGTACCACAAACTTTCGGGAAAATTCAAGCCGCGCCACCCGTCGTATCTCGCCAACGCAAAATATTTCGGCGTTTACTGAGCCGGGTCTGCCTGCTCGTTTTGATTTTCGACGATCGTATCCCCTGCGGAAATTTCCGTAGCGGGCGCTTCGCTCTCACCTACCGGAGTTAACGGCAACGCATCGTTCTTATCGCCCTTA
>DBEXQE010000360.1:0-13027 GCA_048167245.1 Christensenellales bacterium
TATAATAAAATTTTCACGGAGATAACGGAAATGGACAAGATAAGAATGGGCGTCGTAGGACTCGGTCAGCGCGGCAAAAGCATGACGGAAGGCATTCTTCTGAAAAACGACGATATTACCGTAACCGCAGTGTGCGACAGATACGACGACAGAGTCAAAGCCTGCGTCGAAAAAGTCAAGAAAGAAACCGGCAAGGAGCCGAAAGGCATAAGCGATTACCGCGGAATGATTTCGAAAGAACTTATCGACGCGGTATATATAGCTACGTCTTGGGAAACGCATATTCCCGTAGCTATCGACTTTCTGAACGCAGGCATACCCGTAGCGCTCGAAGTCGGCGGCTCGCTCGATATAAAGGAGCTTTGGGATCTCGTAGACGCTTGGGAGAAAACCAAAACGCCGTTTATGTTTATGGAAAACTGCTGCTACGGCAAAGACGAATTGCTCGGCACGGCAATGGCGCGCAAAGGAATGTTCGGCGAAATAGTTCACTGCTCCGGCGCGTACGCTCACGACCTTAGACAAGAAGTCGCAACGGGAAAAGAAAAACGCCATTACAGACTTGACCACTATATAAGAGAAAACTGCGAGAATTACCCTACTCACGAGCTGGGTCCGATCGCAAAACTTCTGAATATAAACCGCGGCAACCGCATGGTAAGCCTTGTAAGCGTAGCGTCGAAAGCGGCGGGACTCAGAGATTACGTAAAGAAAAATTCCGACAAGCTCGAAAACAAGGATCTTCAAGGCGTAACTTTCAATCAGGGCGACATAGTAGATACTATAATCACCTGCGAAAACGGCGAAACGATCCGCATATGTCTGGATACGACGCTTCCCCGCTCTTACGACCGCGCGTTTACCGTCCGCGGAACCAACGGCTACTACTCGCAAACTCTTAACTACGTATATCTGGACGGCGAAGAAGAAGATTTCCGCACGGTAGAACACAATATGAAAAATATCAATAACGCCGTAAAGTACGAAGAAGAATTCCTGCCCGACATATGGAAAAAGATCACCAAAGAAGAGATCGAATCTGGGCACGGCGGTATGGACGTGTTCGAATTCCGCGGCTTCGTGTCGGCGCTGAAAAACAATAAAGAAATGCCTATCGACGTTTACGATGCGGCGGCATGGATGTGCATAACGGCGCTGTCGAGCGAATCCATAAAGAAAAACGGAGCGCCCGTTCAGATACCCGACTTTACGCGCGGCGCATACAAGACGCGCAAACCCAAAGACGTTTTGCCGCTTTGATAAAAAGTTCGTTATCGACGGAAAAGGACGACAAGCGCATGACGCGCATTGCCGTCCTTTCTTTATCATTCTCCCGCAAGCAGTGCGCGCGGAGCGATCTTTCTGACTTTGAGCGACAGCAGACACGCCATACCGAACGACACGAGTATGATCCCAATACCCGCTATCGCAGAGAAAACAACGGGTATGCCGAACGTGCATTTTACTATGCCCAATCCGCTCAGAAACAAGCTCATAAGCGGGTTTATCGCCAAACAGCCGACTATAAGACCGAAAACGGTAGACAATACGATCGCGGGCAGAAACGACGTTGCCGTCTGCAATATAAGTTGCTTGGTCGTAAAGCCGAGCGACTTTTCTATTCCGTAATCGTGCTTTTTGTTGTTGAGCATCGTGCGGACGAGCAAATACAGAACGAACGCTATTATCACCGCCGATAAGATCAGTATCGCGACTATTATTACGGTCAACAGCCTAACGTACACTTTGCCTGCGCTCATGACCGTTTTGTCAATGTTTATCGTTGCGTTTACGTCGTTCGGAAACTTCTCCTTTATTTCGGCATTGAACGCGTCGATATCCGTTCCGTCCGCAAGATTTATATAATAGCTTGCGTTCGTCAGAGCGCCCAAACGCTCGTAACCCTGCCTTGTCATAAGGCAATCTCTGCCCAAATTGTTCGTGATCTGCGTAAAGCCGCTTATCAGGTATTCTTCCGTATTGCCGTTCGCGGTCATCTCCATTTTTCCGCCGACTTCCAAACCCTCTTCTTTCGCGTACTTTGCGGCTATCGCGATCTCGTTGTCGTATTTCGGAAATCTGCCTTTATATACGACGGACTTATTGTTCACGAGCGAAAAATCGTCGCCTATCGTCGCGAGAAGTTCCGCGCCGCCCACGTGCGACAGGCTCAGAGAGTTATAAAGATATATCTTTTCGACGCGACCGTCGGCTTTTATTTCTTTCAGAAACTCGCTTTCGGCTTCCGCGCTCACGCTTATGCAACTGTCGGCAGTTTCGCCGACGATGAGATCGAGAAACGGCGTCATGTCGGCGATTGCGTTTTCCGTCATAAGTCCCGAGAAAGCCACGACGAGCGACACCACGAGCATTGTAACGCACACGGTTATATTGAGCCTTACTTCGGATAAGGTCGTTTTGAGCGCCAACGCGAAATTCAGCGGCGCTCTCGTTTTATCCAAAGGCACGCGATTGCGCTTGAAGTTGTGCGTCCGTACGCCCGCTCTCAAAGCCGTAATAGGCTCTATGTTTTTTATTCTGTGCGCGGCAAGAAATACGGAGAGCGAAACCGTGCCGACAAGGATCGCCAGCGAATAGAGAAGCGGAAACGGTAAAAAGCGGACGGCGTAAGGGATCCCGGTCTGTGAGATCATCATCGCGTTCACAGCGGGAAAAAGACAGTACGAAAGCCCCGCTCCCGCAACAGCCGCCAGCAAAGCAAGTCCCGAAAATTGCAACAAAAGCGAGAGAATGAGTTGCCGCGACGTGTACCCCACGGCTTTCAGCGCGCCGAGATTTTTCATATTCACCTGAATATAGTTTATTATGTTCGACGCTATGACGACGAGCGCTATAAGCAGCACGAAGAACGCCATCGCGCTCAGCACCCCGGAACAGATCATCTGCGAAATATAACGCGCTTGAATGACCGTGTCGTAGTTGTTGCTTACAATATTCGCGGCGGGAAAACGCTCCGAAACCTTACTTTTCAACTCGGATACGAATTTAAGGTTTTTCGATTTGTCTTTAAGGCGCACAGAACACAGCGTGGCGCGCGGCGCGTAACCTAATTCCGCAAGTTCGTCGTATTTGTCCCGAGTAAGCACGATCTGCGTCAGCGAACAGTTGTGAGAACCCATCATGATACTGTTGAAAAAGCCGCACACCGTATACTCGACCGCACGGTTTCCGATTTTGATTTCGATAGGCTTGCCCGTTTTTATATCGCCGGACTTATACAGCATCGGCAAATATACGCCGCTCGCAATTCCGCCGTCTTCCGTTATTTCCATTCTTCCGACGGAGCGAGTGAGCGCCGTGTTCTTATCCGTAAACACGAACCAGCCGTTCATTTCGCCGCCGTTATACGGAAACGTGCCGACCATGTGCATGCATCCGTCCAGACGGTATTCTTTTACTTCCGCGTCGCCGTCAAGCGTCTGCGACAAAAAATTTCTTACTTCGTCCGTGTCGCCGTCTAACGAAAGCGTAACGTGTTCGGCGTTGAATTTGTCGTGATATCTTTCGAAATTCTTCTTGTAATCGGTCGACAGCATGAGCCGGATATTCAGCATGAGCGCCGCGATGACGATAAGCGCGATTATTGCCGCTGTCTGCCCCTTTGTCCTGCGTATATTCGAGCGAGCGATCAGAAACAGTTTTCCCATTTTACCACCCCATGCTTTTAAGGAATGCAGAGAGCTTTTCGTGTCTTTCCGTATCGCCGCTTACATACTTGCCCAGATCGCACTCGCCTAAGATCGCGCCGTCTTTTAAGTACAGAATACGGTTGCCGCGACGCGCCGAACGCATGTCGTGCGTTACCATTACGACGCTTTGTCCGCGCTCGTTGAATTTCGTCAGAGTGTCGAGAACGTCGAGTCCCGTTTTCGAATTGAGCGCGCCCGTCGGTTCGTCGGCAAACAGTATTTCGGGAGAATTGATAAGCGCGCGGACTATGCCTACGCGTTGAGCTTCGCCGCCGGATATCTGCGTGGGAAATTTTTTCTGCGTTTCTTCGGGAATATCGACGGCTTCGAACAGTTCTTTCGCTCTTGCCGCGAGAGCTTTCCTGTCCTTGCTTACAAGCAGTCCCGCGGTAAGCACGTTATCCGTTACGTTCATACCGTTCAACAAATAAATCTGTTGAAACACAAATCCGCAGTGGTCGCGCCGAAATACGGCAAGTCCGTCCTGCGACAGATCGGATATGACTTTGTCGCCGAACGTGATCTTGCCCAGACTCGGCGTGTCCATTCCCGAAAGCGCATACAAAAGTGTCGATTTGCCCGCGCCGCTCGCGCCCATAATGACCGTGAAGTCGCCGCGATACAGTTCCAAATCGATATTTTTCAGAACGTGCTGTTGTCTGCCGCCGTTGGAAAAAGTCTTGCACAGATTTTCCGTTTTAAGCAATACTTCCATGCTTTATCTCCTTTTATCGCGTTTATTATAGGCTTTCATATTCTTAAATGTCTTTAACGAAACCTTAAATATTCCTTAATTTCTGCCGCTCAGAGCGATATCTACGGTTACTTTAAGCCCGTGCGCGCCGTTTTCGACTTTCAACGCGCCGCGCATTTCTTTCATAAAGTAATCGGAAATGTACAGCCCGAGTCCCGCGCCGTCGGTGTCCGCCGCATTGCTTCCGCGCCTGAACTTCTCCTTTATAACGGGCAATTCTTCCGCGGGAACGCCGCCGCCGTGATCTTCCACCGTAATGCTTATATGATTTTCGTCTTTTCCGACGCTTACCGAAATATCCGTGTCGGCATATTTATACGAGTTCGAAAAAATATTGTCGAACACTTGCTGTAACCGTAAAGCGTCCGCAAACACAAGACAATCGGGAATATCGGGAATAGACGCGCGGTTCAAATAGTCCGCGCTTTCGAGCATAGATCTTATCTTTCGGCTCTCGATATCCGCGGGAGTTACTGTAAGCTGCTCTAATTCTTCGAGCGTAGCCGTAAAAAGATTCGTAACGAGCGCGTTTATCTGATCGGCTTTTCCGATGATTTGCGCATAGCTCGCCCTGTCTTTTTCACTCCCCGACACGGCAAGCCCGACTTCCGAAACGGCTTTGATGCTTGCGATCGGAGTTTTGATATCGTGAGAAAGTTTCGCCACGAGTTCTTTTTTGCTTTTCTGCGCCGCGGCTTCGGCGGCTCTCGCCTGTTTCAGCTGAGAGCGCATGATGTCGAAACTCTCCGTAAACGCCCCGAAAAGATTTTGCCTGTCCATTTCGAGCGGGACGTCGAGATTTCCGCAAGCCACGCGCTCGGCGAACTTTTTGAGCTTTCCGAACGGCGCGATCATAGTCCGACGCAGATAAACGACGTACGCGATACATACCGCAAACTGAAATGCGGCGGCAACCGCCAAAACGGTAACGGCTGTTTTCTTCCGCGATCGCAAGATCCGCTCTCCGCCGTTGTCGATCATGATCTTTCCGACAGTTTCGTCGCCGACGGTAACGTCGAGTATCGTATCCCTGTGCGCGATCGCGTCGTTAAGAGTTTCCGAAAGCCCCGACTTCGTTCTGTAAAGCAATAAACCGTCGTTATTTATGACCACGTAATCGAGCGCGGAATCGTTGTCGTGAGCGTCCAAAGCGTAAAAATCCCGCCTGACCGATTGCACGATCTCATTCACCGCAACGGTGTCCTGCGAAAAATCGGACTTTTGCAAAGCGAACACGGTAAGCGCGACTATTTCCGCAGCGAACGCAAGAATAAAACAGATCGAAAAAAGCCGTTTTCTCATTCCTTATCTCCCTTGAATTTATAGCCGTCTCCCCAAACGGTAATTATGTACTTCGGCTTGTTCGGGTCGCTCTCTATCGCTTCGCGCAATCTTCGGATATGCACGTTCAGAGTACCGTCGCCAGTAAATTTATCTTCCCAGACTTTCGCGAAAAGTTCGCTTTTGGACACGACCCGACCCCTGTTTTCCATAAGGTAAGCCAAAAGTCTGAATTCGAGCGCCGTGAGTTTTACGTTTTCGCCGTTTGCTTTCACCTGCTTCGCTCCGAAATCCACGCTCAGATATCCGTCCGAATACTCTGAGTTCCGACTTTGCCCGTAACGCTTCAAAACGGCTTTCACTTTCGCGAGCAACACCCCGAGCGAGTACGGCTTCTGCACGTAATCGTCGCCGCCGTAACCGAGCGCGAAGATCTTATCGTCGTCGCTCGTGCGCGCCGAAACGAAAATTATCGGAACGTTCGTAGTTTTCCGCAATTCCGCGCACAGATCGAAACCGCTTCCGTCGCCTAAGTTTATATCGAGCAGAATAAGCTCCGCGGAATTACTTCCGAAAAATCTGCGGCAACCGTCCGCGCCGTATACGGCGACGGTTTTCACGCCGAACAAATTAAAGTATTCCGCCGTACTGTCGGCAAGCATTTTTTCGTCGTCTATTATAAGGCAATCGTATTTCATAAATATCACCGATACTATTATACCATTTTTCCGCGCATAAATCTTTAAGAATTCCTTAAATTTCGATTACCGTACAATAAAAAACTCCCGACACGGTCAGTCCGGGAGCTTTTCGGTATTCGAACGAAATCTTTTTACAGCGTTTCGATGAGTTTTTCCATTTTGTCAAGCTGTTTTTCCATATCCGAAACGAGCTTGAACTGAGTGCGGGCGCGGTCGAGATTATGATTTTCGCGCTTCGTTCTGAAATAAACGTCGCCGTCGAGATGATCCGCAAGAAATCTCATTCCGCATTCGTAAGTCATGAGTATCGCGCAAAAAGCGAGCTGAGCCTTTTCGGCTTTCGTAATGTTTTTCAGCGTGCTGAGATAACCTTTCGAATAGCTTTCGAACAAATCGAACTTAAAATAAACTTTATTAAGGTCGGGTTCGTCTTCCGCGCCGCTGTTGCATCCAAAACGAATACTGTCGCCGAAGTCGTAGCCGCTGCAACCGGGCATTACGGTATCGAGATCTATGACCGCGCGCGCCTTGCCCGTCTTTGCGTCTATCATAACGTTGTTGAGTTTCGTGTCGTTGTGCGTAACTCTCAAAGGGATCTCGCCGCTTTTGAGCATCGAAACTATCCTGTCGCAATACTTCTCGCGCGACAGAACGAAATCTATTTCTTCCTTTACGCTCGCCGCGCGCCCCGCCTTGTCGGCTTTAAGCGAAGCCTTGAAGTCCGAGAAACGTTTTCTCGTATTGTGGAAATCGGGCAAAACTTCAGTAAGTTGCGACGCGTCGAAATCGGACAGATAGTTCTGAAACGCTCCGAACGCAACGGCGCTCTCGTAGAAAAGCGACGGATCCGAAACGCTCTGATAAGCGATCGCGTCGTCTATGTAGTCGTACATGCGATAAAATTCTCCGTTGCCGCAGTAAAACGGCTTTCCGTCTTTCGTTTTTACTATCGTAAGGCATGTGCTCGGCTTTTTCTCCGCGATATTCTTTTTCGCAATATGCGTCGTAACGAGTTCTATGTTACGCATAAGAGCTTCAACGTCCGCGAAAAGTCTGTTGTTTATCTTCTGCAGTATGTATTTGGACCCTTTATCGGTTTCCACGTAATACGTTAAGTTGATATGTCCTTCTCCGTGCGGACGGATCACTGCGGGCGCGCCCGCGATCTCGAATTCGACGGCAATTTCGTTAAGTTCCATTTTAATACTTCCTTATAAGCAATATATACGCAATGTTACCATTATATTATAAATAGCTTGATTGCGCAACCGATTTTATATAAATTTTATTGTGTATTTTTTGCTATTCGACCGTTTTGAGCGACGCGTTCATATCCGTCTTGACTATTTTGCGGCGCAGGAACAGATCGACGAGCAACGTAAACACGAGCGACAGCGCCACCGCAAGCAACCAACTGTACCACTTGATGTTCGCGATCGCCCCGAACTCTATGTATTCGAAAATGAGATAGACGAGCAAGCACCCCGCGGGAAGCCCGAGCAACGTGCCTATAAACGACATTATAAACACTTCTCTGAACACGTACCCCGTAACTTCGCCGTCCTTGTAGCCGAGCACTTTGAGCGTTGCTATCTCGCGCTTGCGTTCTTCTATGTTGATATTCGTCAGATTGTAGATGATAAGCATTTCCAAAAGAGCGGCGCAGAATATTATAACGAACGATATAAGAATTATCGAATCCGACGCCCTTCCCATTACGCCCGCATTAGTCTTGGCGTCCGACGCGGCGGCGTCTCTCAATGCAAGCCCCGCAAACACGAGCGCGGTAGAACCCATAACCGAAATAACGGTCATCAGAAAATGCTTTACTTGCCGCAAAATATTGCGAAGCGTGGATTTATACTTGAAACTTATACGCTTCCACAGGAACGGTATTTTTTCGAGAAAAACTTTTTTGCCGGGCTTAGGAGCTTTCGGACGGAGCAAATTCGACGGCGTTTCGGACAGAGCTTTGAGTATTACGTATGACGTAACACCCAAAACGACGACGAATATGACGGCGGAAGCCGCGGACGCGAACTGCCAATACAGCTCGGGCGCTATCGGTAAGATACGGAACAGTATGTCGTACGCCTGATAAATAGCGGGCGTTATTACGAGCGAACCGACTATAAGCCCCGCCAAACTGCCGACGATACAGCACACCGCGGCGAACAAAAGATACTTGAACATTACCGCAAAATTCTTATAGCCGAGCGTTTTCATGCAACCCATAGCCGTCCTGTCTTTCTCGGCAAGACGCGACATCGTAGTAAGCACGACGAGCGCGGAAACCGCCACGAAAAATATCGGGATTATCGCGCTTATATTGCGTATTCTCTCGATATTGACTTTATACATAACGTAGCCTTTGTTTTCTTCGAGAGTCAACGCCGCTATCTCGATACTATTGCTTTCGAATCCGGCGGATAAAATTTCTTTCTTTTCGGCAACGAACTTTTCGTACTCGTCCGAAAAAATATTGTACTTTTCGCCGCCTTTCAGCTTAACGTAAGCGTCCGTTGCGTTTATCGCCGCTTTGACCGGAATTTTTATTCCGTTGTAATCGATCTCCGTTTCGAATTCGAACTTCGCGTACTCGCTGTCAAAGTACAAAACGGAGCGAAGATTTTCGTCGTCCTTGCTCTCGTCGCCCGTTATAGCGGGTTCGGGCTCTTTCGAAAACAGCATCGGGTTCTGAACGATACCGACTACGGTTACCGTTTTTCCGATCTCGGAAATTTCTATTTCGTCGCCTATGCTCCTATCTATCAGAGTCAGCGTATCGACTTCGACCGCGACTTCCGTATCGGTTACGGGCAGTCTGCCGTCCGCAAGCGCGATCTCGCTGACGGACAAACTTCCGAGCGGCATATAATTCAGCCGCATATAGCCTTCGTCGCGCTCTATATCGAGCGAAGTGAACAACTCCACGCTCTCCACGTCGTCCGAATCGGTCAGATTTTCTATAAACTCGATATCGCTTTCGGAAAAGCCGACTTTACTTTTCGACTTTATCAGAATATCCGCAACGTTTTGCGCGCGGAAATATTCGTCGCCTTTCGATTTAAGCGCGGGAGCTATTCCGCCGAGTCCGGTCAGAAAAGCTATGCCGAGAAAGATTATCGCGGTAAGCGCAAAAAAACGACCGAGATTGTTTTTGAAGATACGAAAAACGGATTTGCCGTACGCTTTCATTACCACTCGATCTCCTCGACGCTCATCGGGTTCTCGTTTATCTCCGTTTTGACGACCGTTCCGTTCTTTATATGTATTACCCTGTCCGCTATGTCTTTGAGCGCCGCATTGTGTGTTACGACTATCACGGTCTTTTTCTCGACGCGGCAGATATCCGTAAGTATCTGCAAGATCATTTTACCCGTCTTATAGTCGAGCGCGCCCGTCGGCTCGTCGCAAAGCAATATCTTCGGCTTTTTCGCGATCGCGCGCGCAATGGAAACGCGCTGTTGTTCGCCGCCCGACAGTTGCGACGGAAAATTCTTTATTCTCTCGTCAAGCCCCACTTTTTTCAGAGCTTCCTCCGGGTCTATGTAATCTTTGCATATCTCGACGGCAAGCTCCACGTTTTCGAGCGCCGTCAGGTTGGGCATAAGGTTATAGAACTGAAATACGAATCCGACGTCGAAACGCCTGTACACGGTAAGCTCTTTCGCTTTAAGTCCGCCAAGACTCTTTCCGTCAACTATTATCTCACCCGTCGTAAGCGTGTCCATTCCGCCCAAAAGGTTAAGAACGGTCGTTTTTCCCGCGCCGCTCGGTCCGAGAATAACGACGAATTCGCCTTCGTTTATCGAAAACGACAGATCGTCAACAGCTCTTATTTTATGGTCTCCGACAACGTATTCCTTTACAACGTTATTAAGTTGCACGTAATTTTCTTTCATGACAACAGGCTCCGCATATTCGTTAAAAATCGACGTCGTTTATATTATATTAAATTTTCGGTCGAGTGTCAACCTACGTGTTCTCGAAAATCGCAAATTTCACATTGAAAAACGGAATATCTTTTATTGCGTTACAAATACTATGCATGTGGATACCAAACTTTGTAAATCGATAAAAGGACTTTCGGCGGAAGAAGCCGAAACGGTCTTCAAAAACAGGCTCGGACAGAACTTCGACGTAAGCGTCATGAAGTTCAAAACGCATAAGTCCGACGCTCTGCTCGTCTACATTTCGGGGCTCGTAAGCAAAGACCTGCTCGACCGCGACGTCATTGCGCCGCTAAAAAGTCCGCAGTTCAAGGGAAAGCCCGAAGCGGTCATAAGAGCCGTATTCGAGCAGGAAGACGACATAGACGGCATAACCGACAAGGTAACCGACGGAAACGTCGTACTTTTCTACTCGAACGCGGACAAAGCCATGATAATAGACTTCCGCGAGTTCGAAACGCGCGCAGTGTCAGTTCCCGATTCGGAATCGGTTATCCGCGGTCCGAAAGAATCGTTTACCGAAAATATGGCGACGAATATCACGCTTATCCGCAGAAAGCTCAAAAATCCCGATCTGGCGATAAAGAAAATCATTCTCGGAAAAGAAACGAATACGCTCGTTACCGTACTCTATCTCGAAACGGCGGTAAACAAAAAAGTTCTCAAAAACGTGATAGAAAAGCTGAAAAAGCTCGACGTGAAAAGCGTTTTCGGCGTCGGACAGATAGAACAGATGATAGAAGATCACCCGCTGTCGCTGTTGCCGTCGACAGGCATGACGCAAAAACCCGATATCGTTGCGGCAAAACTCGCGGAAGGCTACGTGAGCATACTTTGCGACGGCGCTCCGCACGCAATAATAATTCCCGAAGTGTTCGCCGAATCTTTCTCCACCGCCGAAGACTACTATTCCCGCGCGCCGATCGCGAACTTCTTGCGCATTATCCGAGTTTTGGCGTTCGTTATAGCGATTTTCTTTCCCGGAACTATGGTAGCGATAATCTCGTTCCATCAGGGAATGATACCTTTCGTGTTCTTAAAGACGTTTATAGCCGCAACGCAGGAAACTCCCCTGCCGGAAGCTCTCGAAGTGTTTCTGCTTATAATAATGTTCGAACTCATAAAGGAAGGCGGAACGCGGCTTCCCAAAACTTCGGGCGCGGCTATAACGATAGTCGGCTCTCTGATAATCGGCGACGCCGCCGTCAGCGCGGGCTTCATCTCCGCCCCGAGCGTTATAATAGTTGCGATAGCCGCCGTCGCTTCCCTGCTTATAAACAATCTGAGCGAATTCGTAACGCTATTCAGGTTAATAGTGCTGTTCGTCGGAGCGGCGTTCGGACTTACGGGCATATCCTGCGCGACGATTTTCCTTATCGCGCTCATTTGCGGAAAAGAATCGTTCGGCGTGGAGATCATGACCAACTACTCGAACAGAAAGCGTAAAAATTCGATCTTCCGCCAACCTATGGACAAACTCAAAGACACTATAAAGAAAAGGAGAGAAGCGGCATGAAAAGGTTCTGTTCCGTAATTCTTATCGTATGCACGCTGTTCTTATGCGGCTGTTGGGACAGTAAAGAGCCGTCGCATCTCGCAATGGTTACCTGCGTAGTTATGGACGTAGACGATGACGACGTTCACACGGTTTACACCGAACTTCTCGACACGATGATAGTGGATTCGACCGAGCCGCCCGAAGGCAAAAAAAGTTTCCATACGCACACGGGAAAAACGCTGACGGACGCCGTACACGAAGCCACGAACGAACTCGGCAGAGAACTGTTCGGCGGCGTCAACAAAATACGCGTATTCTCCCAACGCTACGCCGAAAAGGGCTTTATAGACGCGATAGACTTCTTTTTGCGCGCGCCGTACACCGACGAAACGCCGTACCTAATGATCTACAAAAACGACGATATAAAGGAGTTTTTCGAAACTCTGCCGACTATGGACACTCTCTACGGTTCGTATTTCGAAAACCTTGCGCTGAGCGAAATGAAAGACACTTCCGAAAGCGGAAACGTGCGTATTCTCGACTTTGTAAAAGATTATATGACGGAAGGAAAACAGCCCGTAGTCGGAGTTTTGGAATCCGCCGAGAACAAGCTGGATCCGAAAGAAAAAAAATTCGTTTACGAAGGTCTTGCCGTGTTCAAGGAAAATAATCTCGTCGGCTATTTGGACAAAACCGAAACGCGCGCTTACAACGTTATCACGGGAAAAGCCAAAGGTATATACCAAACGGTAACGCTCGAAAGCGGCGAAACGATAACCGCATCGTCCGAAAAATCGAAAAGCAAGATCAAGGTAAATTTCGACGGCGAAAAAGCGTACGCCGAGATCAAAGTAAAGATCCCTATGACCTTGACCCAGCAACCGTCGCTTCTCGATACGGACAAATTCGACGTGCAACACGAAATAGAAAAAATGTTTTCGGACAAATTCAAGCGGGAATTCGAGAACACCGTGAAAAAAGTTCAGACGGAATATAAAAGCGATATTTTCGGGTTCGGAAACGCCGTAATGTCGGGCTACTACAAAGAGTGGCTCTCGATACGCGACGAGTGGGACGAAAAACACTTCCCAGAAACCGACGTAAAAATAGAAGTCGAATGTAAAATAGAA
>DBEXQE010000361.1:0-6055 GCA_048167245.1 Christensenellales bacterium
CATTATTTTCTCCTTATAAACTTTCCAATAGCGCTTTTACCGCCTGCTGACGTGCGGCATAAACTCCCGTTGCCGCGCCGGTCCTGTTGACTTCGGCGATAAAATCGGCTTTCATTTCCGCGAACACGGATTGCGAATAAAGCGTCTTGTAATTTTTAAGCAACAGATAGCGGAAAACAAGACTCTCTACGGTTATTCTGTCGGAGAATTTCTCCGCGGACAAATAATCGGTCTTACGCAATTCGTCCAGATCTTTCTTGGCGTTTTCGAACCTTTCTATATAATTCAGACACACCGATTGCGACCAATATTCCGAGCCGCCCGCCGCGTCGTCGGTTTGCCTGCCGGAACTGTTCAGAACGTCCGCGAGATAGATCAGATAATCCTGCTCGTCGTAAAATATTTCTTTCACGGTTTGCGCCGCGGGACCGTAATAATGCGCCATGAAATTGTCTACAAGTTCTTTAACGTTCGAATTTATGTTCCACAGCAACTTAGCCTGCACATAGCCTTCGAGTATTTCCCAATCGGGCACCGAGAAAAACGGATGGTTCGACTCCTGAAAAATACCTATCGTTCCCGCCGATTTCATGAACTTATAGTTATCCTGCAAAGCGTTCAGCGCATTTACGGGATAGAACATATTTTCATGCATACTGTATCCCCAATACAGAATATTGTTCACGATTTTCCGCCAGCCGTCCAGCGTGCTTTTGAAAGACGCATTTTTCGCGTGATCCAAGGCGTAGTTGTAATTCGCCGAAATGGGCGCCCACTGAATAGCCACGTTGGGTTCGAGTTCCACGTCGATAAAAGACGGCGGCGACTGCGTTCTCGTATACGCGAACATCATTACGTAAATTTTTCTGTCCGTACCGCCGTCCACGCCGTATTCTTCTTTATAATCGTCGGTATAGCTTCCGTTCGGGTCGCCCGACGGAGCCGCGAGCCAACGGTTAAGTTCCTTTGCGACAACGTTTATGAACAATAACTGCGCCGCCGACTCCGCGCCGTATTTCGTTTTGCACTCCGAGCAGGACGCGCAAGTACACCAGGCATTCCCGTCGGTGTGCGTGATCGCGGCTATCTTCGCTCCGGGCTGAGATACGAGTTCTTCTTTGAGTTTGGCGATGACTACGGCGGAAAGTCCTTCTACGTCGCGCGTATAGCAAAGCTGAACGAGATCGTTGCTGTACCAATCGTAATGTTCTTCGAAATATTTTTCGGGCGGAGCGATCGCAATGGAAGTATGCGCCGTTACACCGTCTATCGAAAGCATGTAATCTTCGTACCCGTGCGCGCCTAAACGGTGAGCGGCTTTTACTCCGGCTTCGTTGCGGTAAAACTCCGCGACTCCTATATGTCTTACGTCGAAATCGGGTACTTCGCGCACGTCGTAATCGAACAGCTTAACGGTATCCGATTCCCTGTACTCTATTTCGTCATCGGAAAACAGCTCGAAGCCGATCTCGTGGTAAAGAAATTTGTAGACCCCGTACAGCACGCCCGACGTTCCCTGCCCTACGATGAACACCGACTTACCTTTGCTTACGATCTCGAAACCGTCTACGTACTTCATTTCGTCGACTACGATCCCGCTTTGAGCGAAAACGGTAGTTTTTCCGAGCGAAACGTATCTGTCGTTTTCCGAGAAAGACAACCCGTCGTCTTCTATAACTTCGAGCGTCGATCCGACCGAAAGCGACAGGAAATAATTAAGCTCTTCCACGGCTTCCGAAATATAGCGGTCCCGAACGGACGGAACGACTATCTTATAATCCGATTCTCCTTTTTCGAAAAGCCGGTTGTCCGAATCCGCGACGACGGTGCTGTGGTTCGGATCCGAAGTCAGCCCCGGATCGGAACTTATCCCGGGGTCGGACGGATCGACGCGACCGTCTTTCTTGCACCCGACCATACCGAAACAGCATGCGACCGACAGTATGAAAGCTATTATTTTTACGAATTTATTTTTCATTGCATTTGCTCCTTATCCGACCGTTACCGAAAAGTCGAGTTTAACGGTATTGCCGCTCGCGTCTACGCCGTAGTATCTTATTACGTACTCGCCGCGCACGGCAAAAGTTACCGAATCGCCGGGATCTATAATATATCTGCTTCCGATCGGCGGCACTATCATACAATATACTTTGCTCTGCGCGTCGTCGCCGTTATCGTTATCGGAAATGCTTGCCTGCGGCAACGTGAACGTTTCGCCGAGAGTTGCCGTCGTCTTTTCGAACGTAACGGTTATCTCGGGCGGCGTTCTGTCTACTGACACCATAGAAACAAGTCGCCGACTGTAATTTCCCACCGAATCGTAAACGGTGTATTCTATAAGATAAAAGCCGTATTCTTCGATAAGCACTTCGTATCCAGTCGCGTTTACGGTATCGAGTTTTGTTCCGTCTACGGAAGTCGCGCGCGCCCCGGACGGCGTTCTCACAGTTACGAACGCGTCGCAAATACCGCTTACTACGTCTACTCCGTACGCCCTGTGCACGTTCAGAACGGAGCCGTGTTCGAGATACGCCTCGTATTCCCCGTCGGTTACGACCGCCGCCGCAACGTAATCGTGCTTATCGGACGAAACGCCCTGACCGCAAACGGATCTTACGTTGAACCCGGCGTTTTCCGCAACGTTTTCCAACTCTATTCTAAGATCGACGGTCGCGGACGCGAAACCGTTAAAAGCGTCGCCGTAGCCGAGCAACTTCAAACTTCTCTCGAACCCGTTATCGACGGTAAGCAGAGAAAAAGTCTCGCTGTAAGAAATATCGAGCTTATACTCGCCGTCGGATAAGCGACCGAGCGCCGCCTGCTGATAAGGATAACGGTTGTCGTTCAGATACAGAATATATTTTCCGTCCCTAACGTCCGACGCCTTAAAAGAAACTTTCAAAACGTTGTCCCGATCGTCGCGATCTGTCAGATAAAAACTTATCGTTTCGAAGCCGCTGAAAGTACTGTCCGCAAACGTTAAGATCAGATTGAAATTATCGACGTAAAGCGGATTTACGAAATCCACGGTTACCTTGTCTTTATTTTCGGTCGCGGCTATTTTAATGCCGTCGTCCGTCGCCGCGGAAGTCAATCCGTCCGACAGAATAAAGAACTTTTCGTACGAAAATTCGTTTGCGTACTCTCCGCCTATCGCGTCTATAAGTCCGACCGTTTTTTCGTAAAGCAACTCGTCGCCGCTCGTATACGAAACGACCGCGGAAGTTCCCGTGAATTTTACGACGTTATTCTCGGCGATGACTCCGTTAACTTTGACTTTTACGTCTGCCGTTTCTTGTTTCGTGTAGTCGTATGCCGTAACGACGGGCAAAACGTATTGTTTGTTCGTAAAATAATGATCGTTAAGCATAGGTTGCGAATCGAGAACGATCCCGCCGTCTTCGATCTTGCAGGTCTTGATTATTTCGGCGTTTCTTCCCGCATAGTCGGAAACGTTCGCGATCACTCTGTAAACGCCCGCTTTCGACGGCTTGAAACAGCCGTTTTCAACCGTAAATTCTTTGTTCGCGGCGTCGTAGACGGAATATTTTACGTCTATTTTTCCGACCGCGCTTACGGGCTCTACCGAAAACACGGGAACGGGACGACCGCTCTTGCCGTTTTCCTGCGCGCCGCTCGACACGAAACCGTCTTCTTCGAACTCTTTCGCAGTTACGTCTACCGTTTTTCGGAAAACTTCTCCGTTATAACCGACAGCCGAATATTCGATCGTGTAGACCGTCTTTTCGGTCGGAACGAACTTACCGTTCACGACGGGCACGTCGACTTTCGCGCCGCTCAGATAATAGTTTCGGTACACGCGCGCGGATACTTTCGTTTCGGCGTCCTGATGATATACGTCCGCCGCCGTAGCCGGCATGATCTCGAAAGGTTTGCCTACCATAGCCACGAGTTCGCCGTCGCCGTACTTCTCGGTGTCGACGAAAATTTCGATCTCGGACACGTCGGAAAAATCTCTGTCGAGCCGCTGTCCGTCTATGCTCGTTATGACCGTATTCAGAGCGGGCTTGAAATAACCGCCGCCGTACAGCGATATAAGAACTTCGCCCGTCGTAAAACCGTCGAAAGCGGCGTCCTGATAAGTCATTTCGTCGAGATCGACTATAAGTCTCGGAGTCGTCGTGATATACCCGGACGCATAAATGCAGTGGGTCGGATAATCGTAATAGAGCTGTATCGAGCTTTCTTCCCCGAGCATAACGTCCTGGCTTTCGAACGGACGCGTATCGGTAGTCATAGCCCAATTGTACGTTTGGATCGACGCGCCTTCGTTGCCCGTGGAAACCGCCGAATTTACGACGGCTTTTATTTCCTGTCCCGAAGCCGCCGCCGCAACGTGAACGCGCGCCTTTGCATCGCGGCGGTAAGCCACCGTTTCCCAATTGTCGATCGCGTAATTCATCGTGTAAAGGCGGATAGTAACGACGTTATTCGGGTCGTACGCGTCGGTAAGCGTTATATAAATAAATTGCGCGTCGTACGTTTTCGGTCCGCCGGAAGGCACGTACATCAGATCTATTAGCGGCGCGTTCTTGTCGTTATCCGACAGGTCGACCGCCTGATTATAATTGAAACGATCGCCTTCGACGAGCGACAGATTGATGCCGGGAATATCCGTCGAAGTTCCGTCGGGATAATTGTCAAGCATCAGATCCGTGCCGTACACGGCGCTCGAACGCGCGCTGCTTACCGAAAACAACGGCTTTTCCGCTTTGAAAGAAAACGTTTTGGTGTACAGAACGCCGTCTTTTTTCGCCCTGTATTCGAGCGTATATGCTCCGTTATCCTTAAACAGAACGGAATTCGTTTTATAAACGCTGCCGTTCGGATAACAGACCGCTTTATCGGTCGGCAGGGCTTCCCCGTTCACAAGGATCGTCGCGTCGGGAATTTCGAGCGTCTGCCCCACTACGTAGGTATCGCGGAAAGAAATATTTTCTTTCAGCTCCACCGCCGCAGTCGCGCTTTTTCCGACTCCCGCAAAAGCGATCCAAACCGCGCAAAGGGCAAGAAGGGATATCGTAAGCCCCGCAAGCGATAATTTTTTTATACTGTTTTTCTTTATCATATAATATAGTCCTTTTATTTATTTTCCGATCATTCCTTGATCCCGCCGAGCGTTATATTTCTCAGAAACGCCTTGTTGAACGCGATAAACAGCGCCGTTATGGGTATTACGACAAGCATACATGCGGTAAACTGCGCGGGATAATACCGAAAATCGGGAACGCCCGTCGGCGAACTGTTCGTAAGCATAAAGAAACCGTAAATAAGAGTAGGCTTCGAATTCAGATAGATGAGCGGCGTCTGATAATCGTTCCAATAGACCACAAACTGCAACAGAGCTATCGTGCCTATGATATTTTTTACCATGGGCAACATGATCGAAAGCATGATTTTCAGTCTGCCCGCTCCGTCTATGCTCGCCGCATACAGATAGTCTTTCGGAATAGCCCGAAACGCTTCCGCCAACACGAGAAAATATAATCCGTTATACGTGAATTTCATGATCCACATGCCCCACATCGTATCGAAAATACCGAGCGCCTTTGCCATCGTGATCTCCGACGGCAACGAACCTACGACGGGCAACGACATTACGACGACGGTCATACCTTCGAGAAAGCGGCTGAATTTATAATCGAATCTTCCGACGGCGTACGCCATGAGCGTAACTGCGATAATGTAGGCTACCGTAGAACCGACGGTGTAAAGAATAGTATTGAGCGCCAATTCTTCGACGTAAAAAAATTTCATTCCGCCGTTTACCTGCTTAGCTTCCGCGCCGAATTTAGTGAAAACCAAAACCCAGTTCTTGAACGTCAGTTTGGAAAATTCCATACCGATCGGACCGTCCTGCGTGTAGTCGAAATAGTCGCGGAACGTTTGCAGAAACGACCATATGAGCGGCAGAAAAAACGAAACCGTATAAATTATCAGGAAAACGAGCAGTACCGTATAAAAGAGAGAGCCGTCGCGTTTTGGTTTTGTGTTTTCCATAATGCCCCCTTAATACGACTGATTTCCGACGCTG
>DBEXQE010000362.1:0-2756 GCA_048167245.1 Christensenellales bacterium
TAAGCGATTTCTCGACTACGCTCGAAATGACAGTCTGGCTGTACAGAGTTGCTCGTTGCGTTTTTCTCGACTGTGCTTCGCTCCGCTCGAAATGACAAAAAGAAGGCGTGCTCCGCTCGAAATACGGCGCGGGCGGTGAAAGTACGGCTAAATAAAAAGTATCCCCACGCTATGCGTTTGGATACTTTTTTATATAACATTTATTTTTTCTATACTACCAAGTTTACGAGCCTGCCTTTTATCACGATTACTTTTTTTACGCTTTTGCCTTCCAGGGCGGCGAGAACTTTTTCGTCGGACAGGGTTATTTTTTCTATTTCCTTATCGGTTGCGTCCGACGGGATAACTATTCTCGCGCGGACTTTGCTGTTTATCTGAACGGCGATCTCAGTTTCGGCTTTTACGAGCTTTTTCTCGTCGCAGACGGGGAAACGGCTCAGAAATACGGACGTTTTGCCGCCGAGCATTTCGTTGAATTCTTCGGCGATATGCGGAACGAACGGCGCGAGCAGTTTTACGAGCGTTCCTACGGTGTAGGTCGCGAATGCGTCGTTTTTGTTAGGCAACGAGTCGTACTTGTAAAGGGCGTTTACAAGCTCCATTATTCTCGCGATCGCGGTGTTGAACGAGAAGTGTTCGGTGTCGGCGGTAACGCATTTTATGCAGTAATTCAGCGCGTATTCGAGTTCCTTGTCGTCCTTTGTTTCGGCTTTGTCGCAAGGTTTTACTTTCTTTTCCGCGTAACTTCTTACTATTCTTTCCACGCGCTCGGCGAACTTCGAAACGGCTTTTATGCCGTCGTCGTTCCACGGTCCGCCTTCGGTGAACGCGAAACCGAACATAAGGTACAGCCTGAAAATATCCGAGCCGTAGCGCGAAGTGTAGTTGTCGGGATTTACCACGTTGCCTTTGCTCTTGCTCATCTTGTTGCCGTCGGGGCCCAATATAAGTCCCTGATGAACGAGCGACTTGAACGGTTCGTCGAATTTCAGATAGCCCATATCGCGCAGAGCTTTCGTTATAAATCGCGAATACAAAAGGTGCATGCAGGCGTGTTCCGCGCCGCCTATATATTTGTCGACGGGGAGCATCTTGTTGATTATTTCGGGGTCGAACGCGGCTTTGTCGTTCTTGTTGTCGGGGTAGCGCAGGTAATACCAGCTCGAACAAACGAACGTGTCGAGCGTGTCGGGGTCGCGCTTAGCCGCCTTGCCGCATACGGGGCATTTTACGTTCATGAATTCGTCGCATTTTCTGAGCGGCGAACTGCCGTCGGGCGTGAAATTCACGTTGTAGGGGAGCGTTACGGGCAGATCTTTTTCGGGAACGGGGACCGTGCCGCAGTGCGGGCAGTGTATCATCGGGATCGGCGCGCCCCAATAGCGTTGGCGCGAAACCGACCAGTCGCGCAGGCGGTAATTCGTCTTGAAGCCGCCCTTGCCGAACTTTTGCAGTTTTGTGAGTATTTCTTTTATAGCCGTTTTGCTGTCGAGTCCGTCGAACTCGTTGCTGTTCACGAGAACTCCGTACTCCGTGTAGGGGAGCGTTTCGTTGTTTTCGTCGCCCTTCGGAGCTATAACGCGGTCTATCGGCAGATTGTATTTTACGGCGAAATCGTAGTCGCGTGTGTCGTGAGCGGGAACTGCCATGACCGCGCCTGTGCCGTACGAGAGCAGGCAGTAGTCCGCAATGTAAACGGGAATTCTCGAACCCGTAAGCGGATTGAAGCAGTACGCGCCCGTGAATACGCCAGTCTTTTCCTTTGCGGAAGAAAGGCGCTCTATTTCGTTCGATTTAGCCGTTTCGGCTTTGTAATTCTCGACGGCGGCTCTCTGTTCTTTCGTCGTTATCTTGTCAACGAGCGGGTGTTCGGGGGCAAGCACTACGTACGACACGCCGTGGACCGTATCGGCGCGCGTCGTGAACACGCGGATCTCGTCGCCCGTTTCGCACGTGAAAACTATTTCGCCGCCCGTAGATTTTCCGATCCAGTTCTTCTGCATCGTCTTCGTCTTTTCGGGCCAATCGAGTTTATCGAGATCGCGCAAAAGTTCTTCCGCGTAATCGGTTATCTTGAAGAACCACTGCGTCATTTCCTTTTTGACGACCTGCGTTCCGCAACGCTCGCAACAGCCGTCTACGACCTGTTCGTTCGCGATGACCGTGTTGCACGAAGAACACCAGTTTACGGGCGCTTTCTTTTGGTAGGCAAGTCCTTTTTCGTAGAGTTTGAGAAACAGCCACTGCGTCCAGCGGTAGTAGTCGGGCGAGCAGGTGTAAAGCTCCGCGTCGAAGTTGAACATAGCTCCGATCTCGTCGAACTGACGCTCCATCGTCTTTATGTTCTTCATCGTGCTGTCGTACGGGTGGATGCCCGTTTTTATCGCGTAATTTTCCGCGGGAAGCCCGAATGCGTCGAAGCCCATGGGCTGAAACACTTCGTAGCCCTGCATTTTCTTAAAGCGCGCGTAAGTGTCGGCGGGACCGTAGTTGAACCAATGCCCCAAGTGCAGGTTAGAACCCGACGGATACGGGAGCATTTCCATAACGTACATTTTTTCGTCCGTTCTCGATTTGTCGAAAGAGTGCATTTTATGCTCTTTCCAATAGTCGTTCCATTTTTTGTCAAGCGCCTTAAAGTCCATTTATATACATTTCTCCGTATAAATTAGCGTCGTTCGCGTCAAATCCCGACCGACATTATATATTATAATTTTTTTTCCCGAATTCGTCAATGAAAAACGGGTTCAAAGTAA
>DBEXQE010000363.1:0-7344 GCA_048167245.1 Christensenellales bacterium
ATTACGGGCGGTAAAATGCCGAAATTCGCGTTCATAGGCTGAAAATCTTTGTTTTCCGTGCAGATATGAGCGCCGAGAGCGCCTATTATCGTTTCGCGCGGAAATTCGATCATTTTGTCGCTTCGCGCAACTGCGGCGGCGCTTATTCCCGCCGTAAGTCCGCTCGCTATGCTCTCGACGTAACCTTCGACGCCCGAGAGCTGACCCGCTATAAAAACTTTCGGCGCTCTTTTTACCGCGAACGTACCGCTTAAAACTTTCGGCGCGTTGACGAAAGAGTTTCTGTGCATGACTCCGTAGCGCAGATATTCTGCGTTTCCGAGCGCGGGGATAAGAGAGAATACGCGCTTTTGTTCGGAAAATTTCAGATTGGTCTGAAAACCGACTATATTGTACATAGTTCCCGCCGCATTTTCTTTCCGAAGCTGAACGACGGCGTAAGGACGGTTTCCGGTCGCGGGATCTTTGAACCCGACGGGTCTTAACGGTCCGAATCTCAGCGTGTCCGCGCCGCGGCTTGCCATTACTTCGATCGGCATACACCCTTCGAAAATCTCGCCCTTTTCGAAATCGTGAAGCGTCGCTCTCTCCGCCGAAACGAGTTCCGTTACAAACTTTTCGTACTGCTCCTTATTCATCGGGCAGTTTATATAATCGCCCGTGCCGCGGTCGTATCTGTCTGCGGTGAACGTTTCCGATAGGTTTATGCTCTCGCCCGAGATTATCGGCGCGGCGGCGTCGTAAAAGTGCAACCGTTCGCCCGTAAGGGCAGTCAATGCGTCGTTCAGCTTTCCGATCGTGAGCGGTCCCGTCGCAACTACGGTCAATTCGTCCGCGTCGACGCTTTCGACGAGTTCGGTCGCGATCTCTATATTCGGATCGCTTTTTATCCGCTCCGTTACGAGAGCGGAAAACTTATGCCTGTCGACCGCAAGCGCGCCGCCCGCGGGAACGGAACAGGCGTCGGCGCACTCTATCGTAAGACTGCCTATTTTGCGCAGTTCTTCTTTCAGAAGTCCGCCCGCCGAGGAAAGATCGTTGCTTTTGAGCGAATTCGAGCATACGAGTTCGCAAAAGCCGTCCGACCGATGAGCGGGACTTTTTACTTTCGGTTTGCACTCGCAAAGCAGAACTTTTACCCCGCGCTTTGACAGCTGATGCGCCGCTTCGCAACCCGCAAGACCCGCGCCGATAACTTTAACTCTTTTGTCCGTCGCTTCCACCTTGCGGCAAATCCCCTACCTTTTGTTTGTAATTGCAGTTTTTCGAACCGCACGCGACGTATTTGCCGTCTTTCAGCGTTTTGGAAACGAGATAGCTACCGCATTCGGGACACTTCCCCTTAGCTACGGGATACGACGAAGTGAACGAACAGTCGGGATATCCCGTGCAACCGTAGAACGTGGATCTGCGCGTAACTATCTGCTTAGTCGGCTTTCCGCAAAGCGGGCAAGGCAACAGTTCCGCGGCTTCGGTTTCGGTCGGTTTCTTTTCTATGTTCTTTATGTTCTTGCACTCGGGGTAGCCGGGGCATGCCAGAAATTCGCCGAATTTGCCCTGCTTTATTACCATTTTTCTGCCGCATTTTTCGCAGATGACGTCGGATTCTTTCACGGCGGGTTTGACAGTTTCCACGGGCTTTCCCGTGTTCTCGTCGATTTGTTTCGTGTTCCGACATTTCGGATAATTCGGGCAAGCAAGGAATTTACCGAACCTGCCCTGCTTTATTACCATTCTGCTGCCGCAATTCTCGCAGATAACGTCCGTTTCGACGTCGGGAGATTTAAGCGAAAAGCTGTCGCCGAGCGCTTCGGCTATTCTCTCTTCGAAACCGTCGTAGAACTTCGCGACTACGTTCTGCCATATTACTCCGCCGTCTTCTATTTCGTCGAGATCTTCTTCCATTTTCGCTGTGAACTCTATGTTCATTATCTCGGGGAAATATTTGATCAGCATGTCGGTTACTTCTTCGCCGAGCTTTGTGGGAACAATAAACTTGCCTTCGCGCTCGACGTATTCGCGCGCAAACAAGATCGCAACGGTAGGCGTATAGGTCGCAGGTCTGCCTATGCCCTTTTCTTCCATGATCTTGACAAGGCTCGCTTCTGTAAATCTCGCGGGCGGCTTCGTGAACTTCTGCTCGAACTTGTATTCTTTGAAATTCAGGATCTCGCCTTCGTTAAGGTCGGGCAATTTCGACGAAGTTTCGTCTTCTTCCTTGTTCTCGTCTACGTAATTGTTGTATACGGCGGTATATCCAGGGAATAGCAGACTCTTTCCGTTTACTTTGAACCCGTATTCGCCCGCCGAGATCTCGACCGCAAGAGAGTTGTACTTAGCTTCCGACATCTGACTTGCCATAAATCTCTCGTAGATCAGCTTGTACAACTTATAATGAAATTTGTTCAGCTTGTCTTTAAGGCTTTCGGGCGTGCGGCTCAAAGAAATGGGACGAATGGCTTCGTGCGCGTCCTGAGCGCCTTTCTTGCTCGAATAAATATTCGGCTTTTCGGGAATGAACTCCTTGCCGTATTTTTCCGAAATAAAGCTCCGCGCTTCGTTTATCGCGTCGGGCGATACGCGCGTGGAGTCGGTACGTATATAAGTTATGAGCGCGACTTTGCCTTCGCCGGCGATATCGACGCCTTCGTACAGGCTCTGAGCGGCGGCGGAAGTCTGCTTTAAGTTCATGCCGAGCTTGTTGAGCGCGTCCTGTTGCATGGAACTCGTTATGAACGGCGCGGGCGGCTTCGATTTCGTAACCGACTTTTTGACCTTTTCGACGCGGTAAGTCTTTCCGTCCAATTCGGAAATAACGGCGTCTACTTCGTCTTTATTCGTCAGTTTGATCTTGTCTTTGTTCTTGGTTACGAGAGCCGCTTTGATCTTGCTCGGATCGTTTTCCTTTTCGAGCATGGAAAAGAACGGCCAGTATTCTTCTGGCTTGAAATTCCTTATCTCGCGTTCGCGTTCGACTACGAGTCTGAGCGTTACGGACTGAACGCGCCCCGCAGACAGCTTGTTTTGGATTTTCTTGCACAGTACGGGCGAAAGTTTGTAACCGACAAGCCTGTCCAAAACGCGCCGAGCCTGTTGCGCGTCGACGAGATTAATATCTATCGGACGCGGATTTTTCAGTGCGTTCTGCACGGCTTTTTTGCTTATTTCGTTGAACTCTATGCGGCAATTGTCTTTTTCGTTAAGCCCCAGAATATGAGCAACGTGCCAGGATATCGCTTCTCCTTCGCGGTCCGGGTCGGTCGCGAGCAGAACTTCGTCCGCCTTTTCCGCGGCGCGCTTCAAGTTTTCGACGATATCTTTCTTATCGTCCATAATAACGTATTTGGGTTCGAAATTGTTCTTTACGTTTACCGCAAGCGACTTCGTAGGCAAATCGCGTACGTGTCCTTTCGTCGCGAATACGCGGTATCCCTGCCCGAGATACTTCTCTACGGTTTCCTTTTTACCGATACCTTCTATAACTACAAGTTTCAATTAAAAGCCCTCGCTATCGTGTAAGTGTTGTTATGCGCTCTCTTTATCATGTTCTTCATCTCCAACGAAAACAGTATCTCTACGGTTTCTCTGACGGTAAAACCGCTTTTGTCGGATAACTCGTTTACGTCGAGTTCGGCATTTTGTAATAGACTATAAATCTTTTCTTCGTAAATGTCAAGCACAACGGCGGTGTTATTTTTTATAATTTCCGTTTGTTGCAGATTGAAAAAGCTCAGAATGTCTTTCACGCCCGTCAGCAATCTCGCGCCGTTTTTGATGAGATTGTTCGTGCCTTCCGACTTTCCGCTCGTGATATTTCCCGGTACCGCAAAGACTTCCCTGTTCTGCTCCAACGCCCTGTCCGCAGTGATGAGCGCGCCGCTTTTCTTCGCGGCTTCCACGACTACGACGGCGCTCGAAAGCCCCGAAATTATCCTGTTCCGCTCGGGAAAACTGTACTTCGAACCCAAGTAATCGGCGTCGTATTCCGAGATCACGAGCCCTTTTTCGACTATTTTTGAAAAAAGTCCGAGATTCTGAGCGGGTCCCGCTTTGTTTATTCCGCTTCCGAGAACCGCTATCGTATTGCCGCCCGCTTCGAGCGCCGCATGGTGCGAATAAGCGTCTATACCTGTCGCCATACCGCTTACTACCGTTATAGAATATTCCGAAAGCTCCGCCGCTATTCGCTCGGCGCATTCTTTTCCGTAGCGCGAGCACGTGCGCGTGCCGACCACAGCCACGCACGAAGTGTTCAATAAGTCGATATTGCCCTTATAAAACAATACGCTCGGCGGACAAACTTCGCGCTGAGCAAGTTTTTCGGGATACTTTTCGTCCTTTACCGTGATAAACGATATGCCGCAGTCGCACAGGTGATCGAGCCGTTTTTCCAAATACGACGCGTCTGAAAATCTTTTCATTTTTTCCACGGTCGGCTCGTCGAGAAATTTTATAAGTTCTTTATCCGAACGCTTTGCTCTTTCGAAGATCTCCCGAACGGGAAAAGCGTCCAGAAGTTTGTTCTGTCTGCCCGCTCCCATTCCGCAGGTCGCCAACCAGTAGTACAGTGTTTTCTCGGTGAGTTCCATTATTTCCAAAAACTCCTGTCCAAACTTCTGTACCCGATAGCTTCGCTCAGATGCGAAAATCCTATGTTTTCACTGTTGTCGAGATCGGCGATCGTCCGCGCGACTTTGAGAATTCTCGAATGTGCCCGCGCCGAAAGCCCGAGTTTTTCGAAAGCCATTTTAAGCGCAAGCTCGCTCTTTTTGTCGAGCGTACAGTATTTCGCGAGCATTTTCTGATCTATCGCAGAATTCGACGAAAAACCTTCGCCCGCATAGCGCTCCTGCTGGATCTTTCTCGCGGCGTTCACGCGCTTTTTTATCGAGTCGGAACTTTCGCTCTCGCTCGAAATATCCGACAGTTCTTCGTAAGTTACGTTATCTATTTCTATATGTAGATCTATCCTGTCCAAAAGCGGACCCGACAGTTTTGCGTGATACTTTGCTATCTGCGCGGGAGTGCACGTACATTCGTGAGTCTTAGAACCGAAAAAGCCGCACGGGCAGGGATTCATGCTCGCTACGAGCATAAAATTCGCGGGATAGCTGACCGTCTTGGATACTCTCGCGACCGTTATGTTATGGTCTTCGAGCGGTTGACGCAGAATTTCGAGCGTAGAGCGCGGATATTCGAGCAGTTCGTCCAAGAACAGCACGCCGTTATGCGCGAGCGAAACTTCTCCGGGGCGCGACGACGGTCCGCCGCCCGTAAGCGCCAATCGGCTCGCCGTATGGTGCGGAGTGCGGAACGGGCGAAGTCTTACAAGCCCTTCGTCGTAATTCAGAAGTCCCGCAACGGAATGGATCTTCGTCGTTTCCAACGCTTCGTCGACCGTCATATCGGGCAAGATCGATGGCAAACATTTAGCGAGCATAGTTTTGCCGCCGCCCGGCGGTCCGATAAGCAATATGTTGTGTCCACCGGCCGCCGAGATCTCCATTGCGCGCTTGGCAAACGCCTGACCTTTTACGTATTTGAAATCTTGCCTGTACTTAGCCGATCCGCCGCCGAGATCGATCTCCGATTTTTCCATCGGCAATATTCCGCTCTCGGGCGTCAGAAATCTCACGACTTCTTCCAGATCTTTCAGCGCGTACGTGTCTATTCCCTTTATGTATTCGGCTTCTTTTTTGTTGTCGTACGGAATGACTATCTTTTTGTATCCCTTGCTTTTAGCGAAAATAATGAGCGGCAGGATCCCTTTTACCGCGCGCAATTTACCGTCGAGAGAGAGTTCGCCGATAAAAACGGTATCGCCGATCTGCTTGTAGTCGACTTGCGCCGTCGCCGCCAAAATGCCGACCGCGATCGGCAGATCGTAGTAAGACCCTTCTTTTTTTACGTCCGCGGGAGCCAGATTTACCGTTATCTTTTTGGGCGAAAACATAAGCCCGCTGTTTCGAACGGCGCTACGCACGCGTTCGCGCGACTCTTTGATCGCCGTGTCCGCAAGCCCGACCATTTCCACGCCGGGCAAACCTTGATTTATATCCACTTCCACCTGAACTTCGAAGCCGTCTATTCCGTGCAACCCGCAACTTTTAACAATCGCCAACATAAGATCCGAAATCTCCCACTCCCGCAAAAAGTAACGGCGGATAAAATTTCTATCCGCCCGAAAAAATCATTTTATCCAATTTTTGATACTCGAAAAGAAGTTATTGTTTTCCGAGTCCGAAAACAGTTTGCGTTTATTGCTCATCGACAGATCGAGCAATATAAGCGTAGCGTAAACAAACGTCAGAACGGTCATGCAAGAGCAAATTATGTTCACTGCCATTCCGCCACCCGAGTTCAGAAGCACCGACCCCGTATAAAGCGAGTTGCTCGCGCTCGAAAGGTCGAAATCCGTCAGGTTATTCAGATAGCCCGCGTTCGCCATAACGACGGAAGCGTTGAACAGCACCGAAAATCCGACAAGTCCGAAGATCTGCAAAATACGCTTGTCCTTGATGAGAATAAACGACAACAGCAAAAGTCCCGTAACCGCGATAAGATCGAGCTCCGCAAATCCCATATAGAAAACGGAAAGCGTCAAAACGACGAAAGCGCCGAGAAAACTCAAATTCGCTCTGTTCTTGCGGCTGAGATAAACGAGCAGGACGAGCGCCGTTACGATAAGCGCAAACAATACCACGAACACGACCGACGGGAACTTAGCGACGAGCTCGGTCCCGTTGCGCCCGAACAAATTGAATATATTCAGCGCATTGTGTCCGAAAGACGTCATTTTTCCGAGCGGCTGAAAGAACATAAGGTTCAGCCACTTGAACGGACTTGCCGTGATTTGTATTATCGCAGGCAGCGATATAAGGTACATTAAAACGATCGACGCAACTATATATATAGGTATAAGCACGACGCCGCGCGAGCTATTGTCTTTCATAAGAGAGCCGAAACTTGCGGGCTTGTTCTTGTGCACGTAGATACAGCTTTTAACGAGCGAATAAATAACGAAAACGGCGATAACGGGGAACAGATACATTGCGTCTTTCGCCGTCAGAAGCGCCAAAGAATACACTCCGATAAGCGCGGGAAAATTCTTGGACGCAACTAAATAAAAAGTCAGAACGATAAAGAACCCGAGTAGCGAATATACGCTTCCCCAAACCGAAGACGCAAAAATAAACGGCGGGAACAGGCATACAAGACCCGCGATAACAAGCGCGGCATATTCGTTTATATACTTTTTCGCCGCCGCGTACAAAACAAGCGCGGTCAGAATATCGCAGATAATAAACGGCAATTTAACCATAAGCGGCATTGCGGCGGACGCTG
>DBEXQE010000364.1:0-2098 GCA_048167245.1 Christensenellales bacterium
TTGGGGTTGGCTCTCCGCCCCGCGTTATTTTGTCAAGCGAATTTATGCCGTATAACAAAAAAACCGCCCCGAAAATTTTCGAAACGGTTTTTTATCCGTAATTATTTATTTTCTGTTCTTATCGTTCAGTCTGCGCAAGAACTCGGGGAAATCGGAAGTCGGGTCGTTATCCGGCTTTACGCGCGTTCCCGGTATCGGCGCGCCCATTCCGCCGCGCGGAGGCATTTGCTGCTGCGGGCGTTGTTGCATGGGTTGTTGCATAGGCTGTTGCATGGGTTGCTGCTGTGCCTGTTGGGGCTGACCGTTGCCCATGAGCCTGTCGTAAATATCCCTTATCTGACCGCCCTGCGGCTGATTGGTAAACGTTTGCGCGGGGCGCATCATATCGCCGTTCGTTATCGGCTGACGCTGAACGGGTTGTTGCCCCGCCGCCTGCTGATGCTGTGCCATTGCGCTCGGCTCGAAGCCCGTCGCGATAACGGTAACGATGATCTCTTCGTTCAAAGTTTCGCGGATATCCGCGCCGAAAATTATGTTTGCGTTCGGGTGAACTACTTCTTTTACGAGTTCCGCCGCCTGATTTATCTCTTCGAGCGTAAGATCCGCGCTACCCATGATATTCAGTATAACGCTCGTCGCGCCCTCTATGGAAGTTTCGAGCAACGGGCTGAATACGGCTTGCTTTACCGCGTCTACCGTTCTGCGGTCGCCCTTGCCGTGTCCTATACCCATATGCGCGATACCCTTGTTGCGCATAACGGTGCAAACGTCGGCGAAGTCGAGATTTATGAGCGCGGGAGTAACGATAAGATCGCTTATTCCCTGAATACCCTGACGCAACACGTCGTCGGCATACTTGAACGACTCGACTATCGGAAGTTTAGCCGCGACTTGCATGAGTTTCTCGTTCGGGATAACGACGAGAGTGTCGACTACCTTTTTAAGGTTGGCAATGCCTATCTCGGCATGATCGGCGCGAACTCTGCCCTCGAAAGCGAACGGCTTGGTTACGACGGCGACCGTAAGTTTGCCCATTTCCTTAGCAATGGACGCAACAACGGGAGCCGCGCCGGTACCCGTTCCGCCGCCCATGCCCGCGGTGATAAACACGAGATCCGCGTCCTTAATGGCTTCGGATATCGCAAGCCTGCTTTCTTCCGCGGACTTCTGCCCCTGCTCGGGATCTCCGCCCGCGCCCTTTCCGTGGGTAAGTTTATCGCCTATCTGTATGCGCTGATGAGCGCTCGAAAGGTTGAGAGCCTGTAAGTCCGTATTTATCGCGATAAACTCTGCGCTCTTTATATTAGCGTTCACCATTCTGTTTACCGCATTTCCGCCGCCGCCGCCTACGCCGATAACTTTTATTACCGCGGGCAACGTAGAAACGTCTCTCTTATCTATTTGCATAGGTCCTTGCCTCCATATCTTGCCTTTGTATTTGTTTTATTTGCCGAACAGCTTAGTGAAAATGCTTTTCTTTTTGACCGTCGGACAATGGTCGAGTATCATATCCAAAAGTCCCATACTGCTCGACAGATGCGGTCTGTTGAACTGCGGCAACGACGGCGCGGTTATCTCGACTTCTTTGCCGAGTACTTTCGAAATGTAGTCGCGCGCGCCTTTTATGTACGCAAGTCCGCCGCCCGTCAGGTGGTACGGAATATGATCGGGAAAATCGTATATACAGCCGTTCAGGCTCTTTGCTATCGTTTTGGCTATGGAATTTATGCGCTCCATAACTATTTCGTTGACTATGTCGGCGTGGAAAGAAACTGCTTCGTCCCTGCCCGAATTTATCTCGTACATATCGTCTTCGCCGACGTCGAGACTTAAAACGACTTTACGCTTCAACGCTTCGGCTTGCGTGAACGAAATGTTCAGATACATGGCAAGGTCGCCCGTGATATGCCCGCCGCCGAGCGAAAAATTGAACTGTTGCAGGATCCCGTCGCCGCGTGCGACTACGACGTTCGTCGTGATATATCCGCAGTCGATAAGCACTACGTACTGATCGCGCTTTATGTCGTCGAACAAAAACAGAGTTTCGGCAAGCAGGCTCGAAACGTACTCGTGCGATTCGATATTGAGTTCGTTCATT
>DBEXQE010000365.1:0-5933 GCA_048167245.1 Christensenellales bacterium
AAAGCCGTTAGAGACAGAAAAATAAGTCGGGAGGAAAAATTATGAGAACAAGGAAATCGACGTTTATGACCGTTGCTTTTGCGGTCATGGCGGTTGCGGTCGTTGCGTTTTGTGCTACGCTTTTGGGCGCGCCGAACGTAAAGGCGTCGGGTAGCGAGTTTGCCGATCTGAAAATAGTAGGCGCGCAACTCAGACTCGACGAGGGAAACGAAGAAATGCGTTTCGTAGCCGAAATGTCGGCGGACGAATTTGCGTCTTTGAGCGAGCAGAGCAACGGCTATTCGCTCGGTATTTTGGTGGCGGAAACAGATAGCTTGCACGGAGCGGCTCTCGAATATCCTGCGGGGGGGGGAACTTCTTCGATAACGGTCTATGACCTGACCCCGTCGGATAAGATAGAATATACAGTCGGTCAGACTACTACATATCGCTTCAACGCAAAGTTGAGCGGCAACATTACAAGCGCGGCGAAAAAATATACCGCCCGAGCGTTCGTAAAAGACGATAGCGGAGCAATAATAAAATATTCGAACGAGTGCGTACGCAGCGCGAGCGAGGTCGCGGGCGAATACATAAGCGACGCTGCGCTTGACGCGGCGGACAAAACAAAGGCAAAAGAATTCGTAGTTTCGGCTTACAACGAGAAATTCGGAAAAACCGTTGCGGATTTCAATGCAATGAAAGCGGATCTGACGGGTTCGATTGCCGGCATAAAACTCGACGGAAATGATTTGAACGATGCGACTGTTATGGTCGAGGGCAACGGGAACAACGTTTTTCTTGCAACCGGCGAGGCGGTTACGGGGAAACTTTCGAGCGATCTCGAAGGTATCGTACGCGTAACTTATTCTACGAGCGATAACAGTACGGCGACCGTTACGAACGGCGTACTTAACTGCGTAAAACGCGAAGAAATCAAAATAAAGGCTTCTGCATGCGGCGGAGAGCTTACTGCGGAGGACGATTTTGTCGTGCTCGACGAAACGGCGTTTACTATGGGAAAAGACACCCACAGAACAAACGACAGCGGGGGAAATCCGCGATACGGGACAACATACGGTAATGCTATGGATTTCTTGAACGGAGAAGCCAAGCTCAGTCCTACCGCATACGGAGCTTTTAATTGGTGGTCGAGCAACGGTACGGCGCAATATGCGGATAATGCAACAGACGAAATTGTAGCGAAAGCAAACGACAGAGTCAAGAACGGAAAAGTAGTAAAGTTTACATATAACGATAACGTCAGCAACGATACTTATGTGGCGGCGAAAATAGACTATACGAAAGAACAGATAGATTCTCTTATTCAACTCGGATATACGAATATCGTTTGTCCCGTATATATGGAAGTTGCGGACGACGCTAATGGATTGCAGAGCGCAAAATTCAATATCGGCGCGCGCAAATGGCTTGATTTGTATACGCCTAATTTGAATATAACGGGGGAAAATGTGCCTATGGGATATACTGCATCTTATAGGGATTCGCATAACCGTTCGCGTATTTATGCGAACGAGTGGACGTATATAACGGTGCCGCTTAAAGTTATCGCGGATAACTATACGCAGTTTACCACTATCACGGGAAATAGTGCAACAGATAGTTACGATAACCGTCGTTGGTCGCTTTTCGGCATAGATACGACAAAATATGGCGAATCTTCCGGAATTAGTGTTGTTGGGGGATTTAAGCGTACGCTCTATTTCGGAGACTTTACGATAGAAAAGTCGAACGTTCAAATATCGCAGGGTGAGAAAGTAGTTATAGATTTATCCGACCCGACTGTCCGCGCAGGAATAAATGTTGCAAATAAATTTAACTATTCGAATAGTGCTGCATCTAATCATATAGACACGGGTTTCTTGAATAAGGATCTTAATTTAGAGTATACGACCACTCCGGTACATTCGATAAACGGCGGAAATTGGATAACGTTTTCGGATACCCAAGCCGATTATTCTACGTACACGGTATTAAGTGATAATGGCGGAATTGTAAAATATGTCGGTGTTTTTATGAATACGTTAGGTTATTCGAAAGAACAACTCGAGACTTTTGATCAAGGACAAAAGAAAAAATGTTTATCTTTCGATCTTTATTTTGAGAATTTGTTCGGCACAAGAGACCAAGGCATAACTTTGAAATGGGGATACACGTCTAAATGGGATGGAGCAACTACCGAGACGGTTAAAATAGCCGCAACCGATTTGCATTTTACCGTTACGATTCCTTTGTCTACGCTTACTGAAAATTACGATAAATATTTTACGGCTACGGCTGCAGAAAGAATTCCTATCTTAACAATAGATCAAGAAATGACGGCTTTCGGTTGGACTGCATTTATCGGCAATATGCGTTTAGAAGATATAGTGGAAATAGCTTAAATTACTTTACTTTTCGGAGGTCATATGAAAAAATTATTCAAAATTTTGCTTTGCGCGATCATGGCTTTTACGGCTGTGGGATTTACGGGTTGCAAAACCAAAGACAACGGCGTTGACGCGACGAAAACGCAAATGTACGTCAGTTATTACAACGCGGGATTTTCGAACCGTTGGCTCGACGCGGCTATAAAGCGTTTCGAAGCGGCTTATGCGGACTACTCGTTCGAAGAAGGCAAAAAGGGCGTGCAGGTCATACCCGATCCGCTTAACAATTCGGCGATGGTCGACGAAATCGCCACAAAACGCGCTTGGGTGTATTTTTCCGAGGGTTACAGCGCGCTCGAGTTTACGACGGCGGGCGTTATGGAAGATATAACGGCGGCGCTCACTACGCCTTTGAACGAATCCTACGGAGCGGACGTAAACGGCACGCCGCTTCCCGCATTGGCGGGCGAAACGGGTTCGGTTTACGATAAAATGAGCGCCGAAGAAAAAGCGTATTTCGCGCCCGACGGCAAGGACGGCAAGATCTACGCCGTACCGTATATCGACGCTTGGAACGGTTCGCTCTCGTACGACGCCGACGCTTTCGAGGAATACGGACTTTACTACAAAAGCGACAACACGCTCGGCGGCAGAAAAGCCACGGGCAACTTGGGACTCGGACCCGACGGAATAGCAAACACTGCCGACGACGGACTGCCGCGCACGTACGACGAATTTTTCAACGTTTGCAACGTTATGAAAACGCGTTACGATATGCCCGCTCCGTTTATTTGGGCGGGCAACTGGGTCGCGTACGTTACGGAGTTTGCGGCGTCGCTTTGGGCTTCGAACAACGGAACGGCGCGTCTTAACGAAATGTTGAACGGTTCGGGCACGCTGAAAGACTACGTTCAAAGCGTTTCGGATAACGGAGAGTATACCGTAAGCGACAGGGCGTTTTCTTCGAGCACGGCGGGCGAGGTTTATTCCACGGCTTCGGTTTACAACGCTATCGACTTTATTTACCGCATTATAAACGGACAGTATATGAAAGCTCCCGACGTGTTCACTTCGAGCTATTCGCAGTACGTCGCGCAAGGAGACTTTATATTCGGCAAAGAAAAGAACGCCACGGCGTCCGATTACGGATTCCTTGTGGACGGCTCATGGTGGTATAACGAAGCGGAACCGTACGTTAAGTCGTACGAGGACAGAACGCACAATTCGCGTGCGGACAGAAATCTTTTGTATATGCCGCTCCCCAAAGCGACCGAAGACGATTGGAACGCATTGAAAGGCGAGAACGTCGTATACACGACGTACAATACCGCGGTGGTCGTCAAAAAAGGTTTGGAGCCTATGCAAAAGTTGCTTGCCGAAACGTTTGTGCGATTTTTCTGTACTAACGAAAGCCTTGTGGAGTTCAATACGATAGTTTCCACGCCGCGCGGACTTACCTATACGATGTCGGATGAGCAATACAACACTCTCAGCCCTTACGGAAAGTGCACCTACGATATTCATGCGGGCAGTCAAAATCACGGCAATTACAGCACGTACAAAGTACTCAACGGCCGCAAAGCCGGCAACGCTTATAAGGCAAGGTCGCTTTTCAGCTCCACGATTTCGGGAATCTCTTACAACAATCTCGCAAACGCGTTCTATAACAATGCGACGATAAATTCGGTCAAGTATTTCAAGGGCGTTCAGGACGCGCACCCCGTTCAGAACGTGTAATAAACGCAATAAAAGAGTAAATTTATGGCGGCAATAAAAACAAAAAGCGGTATGGGCAGACGCAGGCGCAACGACGTTATTTTTTATGCGGCGTTCGCCGCTCTGCCGATTTTGCAATACCTTATATTCTATGTGGCGGTCAATCTCAATTCGGTGCTGCTCGCTTTTCAAAAGTACGAGCAGGTAGGCGACGTTTATTCGTATTCTTTCTACGGCTTCGGCAATTTCAAGCAGGTTTTCAAGGAACTGTTTACGACGCCGGCCATGCTCATTACGCTTAAAAATTCGCTGATTGCGTATCTTTCGAGCCTTTTGATAGTAACTCCGCTCGCGCTGTTTTTCTCGTACTATATAATGAAAAAATTCGCGGGCAGTAAAATTTTCAGAATAATTCTGTTTGTGCCGACCATAGTTTGCAGCGTTATATCTCTGTTTATTTTCAAGACGGTCATGGACGAAATTTTCCCCGAGATCTTGGCGAAAATTTTGAACCGTCCGAAAAACGATTTCAGGTTTTTAACGAATATAAACACGCGTTTCGGGACTATCCTGTTTTATTCGGTGTTTATAGGTTTCGGGACGAACGTTCTTTTGTATACGGGCGCTATGTCGGGAGTGGACGAGTCGCTCGTGGAGTCGGCTCGGCTCGACGGCGTTACGGATTTCGGTGAGTTTAAGCACATTATATTTCCGTGCGTTTTTCCCACTCTCGTAACGTTTATAACGGTCGGCGTCGCGGGCTTCTTTACTAATCAGCTTGCTTTGTTCGACCTGTACGGCGCGCAAGCCGATAATCAGATATGGACGCTCGGCTACTATATGTATTCCAAAACGATAGCGGGCGACGAAAGATTCAGTCTTTATCCGTACCTGTCGGCAATGGGTATCGTGTTTACGCTCGTGGCGACGCCCGTCTGCATAGGCGTGAAAGCGTTGCTCGAAAAAATAGGACCGAGGGAGGCATGACGCTATGATCAAACATAAGTCAAGCGTACTTTCGGTTTCTTCTTTGATAGTCCTTACGCTCTATTCGCTTATTTTGGCGGCTGTTTTCGTGTGGGCGATAGTGTTTTCAGTTACCGACTATTGGAACGATATCTACTTTGCCGACTTATATCTTACTTTTCCGAAGAAAGTATTTTTCGAAAACTTTTCGCGGGCGTATGAGTCGTTTACCATTCAGGTGCAGGCGGGCGCTGGATTCCGCAACGTGCTTATGCCCGAAATGTTTCTTAACTCGATCCTGTTTGCGCTCGGTACGGGTCTTGCGGGCGCGATAGCTCCGTGCCTTATGGGCTACATAGTTTCGCGCTTCAATTTCAGGTTCAACAAGATAATCGACACCGTCGTGCTCGTTACGATAATTCTGCCGATAGTCGGCGCGTTGCCCTCGAATATACGGATCGTATACGGACTCGGACTCAACGACAGCATAATAGGCTTTTGGATCATGGGCTTTTCGTTTGCGAACATGTATTACTTTGTGTTCAAAGCCGCGTTTCTCGGCGTGCCCAAAAGCATTTCGGAGGCGGCGTACGTAGACGGCGCAAGCAACTTGAACATTTTTTTGCGCATAAATCTTCCGCTCGTCAAAACTACGTTCCTTTCGATCTTCACGCTTATTTTTGTTTCATGCTGGAACAACTATACGACCCCGCTTGCGTTCGCTCCGAACGTTCCGACGGCGGCGTACGGCATGTTCAGAATAATACAAAATACTCAGCTCGCCGAGCCCACCGCGAAAATGGCGGCGGCTATGATGCTTATGCTTCCGATCCTTATTTTCTATGCGGCGGCAAACAGATTTCTTATGGGCAATCTCACTAT
>DBEXQE010000366.1:0-16385 GCA_048167245.1 Christensenellales bacterium
ACATGAAACATATCAAAATAATAGCTAAGTCTACGATAGCGCGCGGCGAAGGCACCGGATGCGGCGAATGTCAGTCGAGCTGTCAGTCGGCTTGTAAAACGAGTTGCACCGTCGGAAATCAGTCCTGCGAACAGAAGAAGACTAACAGACTCACGCCGAAAGAAAGAGATTAGATCCGCTTAAAATGGTACACACGTTCGGATGTCTCGGTAGGTTCTTCATGTTGGACGTCGAAAGCGGATCTTTTTACGAAATCGACGAACTGACTAAAAAATTGATCGACGATATAAATTCTCCCGATGAGCAGTCAAGGGGAGAATTTTCTCGTTATCCGCAAAAGAAGATCGAAGAAGCGAAACGAGAAATTAACGACCTTATGAAAGAAGGCGTGCTGTTTTCGGTGGAAAAACCGCATGCGGCTCGCCGCTATAACGGCATAATCAAGTCTATGTGCCTTAACGTATCGCACGACTGCAATCTTGCCTGCAAGTACTGTTTTGCGGGCGGCGGCTCGTATCACGGCGTAAAAGCGAATATGGACTTCGAAGTTGCGAAAAAAGCGATCGACTTTCTTATAGAAAGGAGCGCGAACAGGAGATATCTCGAAGTCGATTTTTTCGGCGGAGAGCCGCTTTTGAATTTCGACGTCGTCAAAAAGACGGTCGAATACGCGCGCGAAAGAGAGAAAGAAACGGGTAAGGAATTCCGTTTTACGATAACGACGAACGCCGTCGCTCTGACGCCCGAAATTTCCGAGTTCATCGACAGGGAAATGTACAACGTCGTTATAAGCATCGACGGGCGCAAGGACGTTCACAACCGCATAAGAAAGACGCGCAACGGAAAGGACTCGTTCGATATCATTCTCAAAAACGCGCTTGCTTTTCGGAAAATACGCGGAGACAGGCAGTATTATATCCGCGGAACGTTTACGAGCCTGAACAAGGATTTCGCCGCCGACGCGCTTGCTCTGAACGACTACGGTTTCGATCAGATCTCGCTCGAACCCGTGGTGTTGCCCGAGAGCGATCCGCTCGCGATAACCGAAAAGGATCTGCCCGAGATCGAAAAAGAGTACGAAGTTCTGGCGGAAGAATACGTAAAACGCAGACAGACCGATAAGTGGTTCGGATTTTTTCATTTCAATATAGATCTGGACGGCGGACCTTGCGAAAGCAAAAGACTTTCGAGTTGCGGCGCGGGGTGCGAGTACGTTGCCGTAACGCCGTCGGGAGATATATATCCGTGTCATCAATTTTGCGGAATAGAACGCTATAAAATGGGCAATATTCTTGAAGGCGATTTCAACGAAGCCATTCCCGAGTATTTTACGGATAATATACTCACCGAAAAGGAAGACTGTCCGAATTGTTGGGCGAAATATTATTGCAGCGGCGGTTGCGCCGCGAATTCCGTCAATTTCTACGGAACGCTTTTCAAACAGCATAAAACTTCTTGCGCCATGATGAAAAAACGCGTCGAGTGCGCTCTCGCGATCCGCGCCGTAGAAAAAGGGCGGTAAAGGCTTCGATTTTTCAAGCATTTGGAAATTACGGTCATTTTTATTTGACGAAAGCCACGATTTTATTATATAATCTTAATATTGCATACAGGAGGCCTTAAATGAAGAAAAAATCGTCAATCATAAAATTATCTATAATTGGCGTTATTCTCATAATCGGGCTTGTGTTTTCTTTCGTCCCTATGAATTTCGGTATGACGACTTTCAAGTCGTTTGCCAAAACGATTAAACTCGGACTCGATCTTAAAGGCGGCGTTTATGCCGTATACGAAATGGCAGAGGGCGAAGATCCCGAGAATATTTCGTCCAGAATGGAAGGCACGCGCACAAGATTGGAGAATTTGCTCGTACGCAAGGGATATACCGAGGCGACGGTCGTCAGAGAAGGCGATACGCGTCTCAGGGTCGAAGTTCCCGACGTGGACGAGCCTTCGAAGATTTTCGATATTATAGGTAAACCCGCCGAGCTTAAATTCGTGCTCGAAGGCAATACCGTTCTTACGGGTAAAAACGTCGTTTCGGCAAAACCCGGATATGACAACGAATCGGCGAGTTACGTCGTTCAGCTTACTCTCGACAGCGCGGGAACGGCGGCATTCAGAGAAGCTACGAAAGAAGAAAACCGCGGAAAAACGATTTCGATCATTACTACCGTGGACGGCGAAGACATGACGGTAAGTTCGCCTACGATCAACGATCAGATCGTAAACGGCAGAGCTATCATAACGAATATGGATTCGCAGGAAACGGCTCAGAACCTTGCCGATCAGATCACGTCGGGTCAGTTCGAAGTAAAACTTTCGTTGCTCGAAAGTTCCACGATATCGCCGACGCTCGGAGAAAGAGCGCTTACTCTCGGTCTTATCGCGGGTATAGTCGGACTCGTTCTCGTCATGGTATTCATGTGCGTTATATACAGAATGTTCGGCGGAATAGCGTCGCTGTCGCTTTTGCTGTACACCGTTCTTATGCTGTTCCTGCTCGCGGTAGTTCCCGGCGTTCAGCTTACGCTTCCGGGTATCGCGGGTATATTGCTGAGCATAGGTATGGCGGTCGACGCCAACGTCATTATTTACGAACGTATCAAAGAAGAATACCGCAACGGTAAATCTATTTTGGCGTCGTATTATGCGGGCTTCAAGAAAGCGTTCTGGTCGATATTCGACAGTAACATCACGACCATTATAGCAGGTATCGTGTTGTACTTCTTCGGTTCGGGTTCCATAAAAGGTTTTGCGATAACGCTCCTTATAGGTATTATTCTTTCGATGTTTATGGCGCTCGTCGTAACGCGCGGAATAATCAAATGGGTGCTCCATATCAACTCCGTAAATCCCAAACTTTATAATCTGAAACGCGGTAAAGGTTTCGAAAACGTGGAAGCCGATCAAACCGACGCGAAGATAGAAGAGAGAGAACGTTTGGAACAAGAAGAGAAAGCCGAAAAGCGCAGACAGAAAGAAGCGGAGAAAGCAAATAAGGAAGGAGGCGCGGCAAATGAAACTGTCTAACCTCTTGGAACGCGATTTCAAAATCGTAGAAAAAAGAAAGATACTGTATATAATTCCCGCCGCGATAGTCGTTTTGGCTATCATAATGGGCATAATATTTCAGTTTACGCTCGGTAGCGCAGTAAATCTCGGAATGGATTTTACGGGCGGCTATACGGTCAACGTCGGGCTTTCCACGAAATTGACGGACGACAACTATGACGATTATGCGTCGCAGATCGAGAGTATTTTCGAAAATCTTTCCGACGAAAACGGGAAAAACTACGGTCTGAAAGTTTCTTCCATGCAAAAGCAAGGCTCGGGAGAAACGGCGGCGATCTACGTACGCTATCAGTCGGTCAAGGAAGAAAAAGGCGTCGATACTCAGAGCCTTATGGAAGACGAGATCAACGTAAGGCTTATCGAGCAACTCAATACGTTGTTCAAGATCACGCCGTCGTCCGTAACTTACGAAGACGGAACGGCAACGGCTACGTATCTCGAAGTCATATCCGATCCTGTTTTGGAAGATATAAAGACCCGCGTTTTGGGATTCGCGTCGGAAAACTCTCTGAATATTTCGGAAAGCGATATAGTCCGTTCGCCGGATAATTCAAAGGTCGTTACGGTAAACGTTTCGATAGCGGAAGAAAAGCGCGCGGCTTTTGCAAGCGCGTTGGACGTACCCGAGTATGGCAGAGCCGAGCAGGGCGAAATGATAAGCGCTACGGTAAGTAGCGAGCTTCTTACCAACGCAATACTCGCGGTCGCTCTCGCGATAGTTCTGATGCTCGTTTACATTGCGTTCAGATTCGAAGTTTCTTCGGGCGTTGCGGCTATAATAGCGCTGTTGCACGATATTATAGTAATGTTCGCGTTTATCGTCATCTTCCATATCGAGATAGGCTCTACGTTCATAGCCGCGCTTATAACGATACTCGGTTATTCGATAAACAATACGATCATCATATTCGACCGTATACGCGAAAATCACAAATCGCCGCTCAATAAAAACCTTACGGCGGCTCAGATCGCGAACCGTTCGGTCAAGGAAACGCTTTTAAGGTCGATAAACACTACGATCACGACGCTTATAATGATAGGTATGGTCGCGATAATAGGCGTGCCGTCTATAAGAGTGTTTGCACTGCCGATCATAATAGGCTTGCTTGCCGGTACGTATTCGTCGATTTGCATTTCGCCTTCGATTTGGGCAAGTTGGAAAGGTTATCTCGAAAAGAAACACAAAAAGATACCCTATACCGAGAAGGCGTCGACGGAAAATACCCAATCAAATTAAAAACTTAAAAAAGCCTTCTTGCGAGGGCTTTTTTGCTAAAAGGATAAACCGTATCGAATGAATCTCACGCTGAAAAAAAGGAATAACGCAAGCCCCGACTTGGCTCTTATCGAAAATGTAGCCGAAAAACTCGGTTTACATAAAAAACTCGTAGAGCTTCTTTTTGCGCGCGGTTTCGATACGGAAGAAAAAATTTCGAAATTCTTAAAGCCGGACGTCGATAATTTTTACGACCCGTTTTTAATGAAGGGCATGCGGGAAGCCGTAGACAGGATAAATATTGCGATAGAGAACGACGAAAAAGTCGTGGTTTACGGCGACTACGATGCGGACGGCGTTTGCGCGGCGGCTATTTTGTCGCTGTTTCTGTCGAGCAAAGGACTTAACATTTATACGCATATTCCGAACAGGTCGTCGGAAGGGTACGGACTTAATACCGAATCGCTCGAAAAGATCATAGAAGCCGCTTGTCCCGATCTCATAATCACTTGCGATTGCGGAATTTCGGCTTGCGAAGAAGTAGAGTTTGCAATGGATCTCGGCGTGGACGTTATAATAACGGATCACCACGAAGTTTCGGAGCGCGTGCCTAATTGCACAGTGATAAATCCGAAACAGTCCGATTGCGGTTATCCGATCGATTATCTGTGCGGTGCGGGCGTTGCGTTGAAGCTCGTGCAGGCAATGTGCGGCATAGAAAAAGCGAAAGAGTATCTCGACCTTGCCGCCGTGGCTACCGTCGCAGATCTCGTGCCGCTTTTGGACGAAAACAGGCTTATCGTTCAGTCGGGGCTTAAAGCCGAAAATCTCGTGAATAAGGGGCTTAAAGCTCTGCTGAAAGATCAGCAACTCGATGGATCCGTTTCAAGCAGCGACGTGGCGTATAAGATCGCGCCGCGCATAAACGCCGCCGGCAGAATGGGGGACGCTTACCGCGCGTTCGAATTGCTGATCACCAAAGATCTTGCCCGTATAAACGCCATCATAGAAGAAATAAACGCGGACAACGTTAAGCGCAAAGAACTTTGCGACGCGCACTACGCCGAAGCGATACGCATCATAAAAAGCGAAAATCTTATCGACAACAGGGCGATCATACTCTGTCATCCCGATTGGGAAAAGGGCATAACAGGTATTCTGGCGGCTCAGATAGCGGGAGATTTCAAGCGTCCCACGTTTATACTCGTCAGGTCGGGAGATCTTTACAAGGGCACTTGCCGAAGCATAAACGGCATAAATATTTACGAGTTGCTGTCTGCGGTTTCGTCGGTCCTGACGGAATTCGGCGGACACAGTCAGGCGGCGGGATTTTCGATCGCGCCCGAAAACGTAGACGAATTCAAAAAGCAGGTCACCGCGTATCTGAATAAATTCGACGACGGTTGTTTTTTGCCGCAGTCGGAATACGATCTCGAAGCCGATCTTAAAGATATAGATATGCCGCTTGTAAGATCGCTTGAAAAGATAGAACCTATCGGCAACGGCAATTCGCGTCCCGTATTCAAGATCACGGTCAAAAAACTCGACGTTTCGCCTTGCAAGAGCAACTTTAACCATACGAATATAGTTACCGAAACGGGTTTGCAGATACTTGCGTTCAACTTCTATAACGAAAATCAGTTCCTTATGGGGGCGGCGGACAAAGATCTGTTGCTCGAAGTCGGACTTTCGTCTTTCGGCGGAAAAGAGAGCCGCAGAGCCGTTCTGCGCGGAGTCGGCATAAGCGAACTTTTCGTAAATCCTTCCGTAGCGAAAGCCGCATACTTGAAATATCTTGCTTATCCGTCGAGCGGCGCGGCAAAGTTTACCGAGTACGATAAGAAAGATCTGACTTCGATTGCGGGCGACGGTATTTTCGGAACGCTCGTCGTTTGCGGATCTGAAAAAAGTTATCGCGAACTCGGTAAAGACTTCAAGGAAAAATTCGTTCTCAACGAGTTCATGTATTCGACTTCGAAAAACAATTATTCGCGTATTTCCGTTTCGCCCGTGTTCGATTCCGAACTTATGCTCGGCAACTACGGCAAAATAATTTTCGTGGACTCTCCGCCGTCGGACGGCGTTGTTTCCTATATCAATTCCAAGACTTCCGCGGAAGTTTTCGTACCGAAAGGATCCAACGTGAAAGAACTGTTCGACGGGCTTGACGTAAGCCGCGAAACGTTCGGCAGATATTTTGAAATTTTGCGCCGAAACGCCGATCTGAGTGCGCAGAACATATTTTCTTATTTCAGACTTCTGAGTTCACGCGCCGATAACATTAACGTCGCGCAGTTCGTATTTTGCGTAACCGTTTTCAACGAGCTGAAATTTTTCGAAATAAAACGCGGGGAATTTGCGCTTAAAATAAATCAGGGCGTCAAATCGGAACTCGGTTTATCTGCGGCTTATAACCGCGTACGGGAGGTTTTGGGATGATGGAAAACCTTAAAGCCCGTTACAGAGCAATATTTACTCCCGAACAATCGGATATATTGGACAATATTTGCGATTACGCGTACAAAATGCACGACGGACAGAACAGGGAGTCGGGCGAGCCTTACATCACGCACCCGATAGCCGTAGCGAATTTATTGCTCGATATCGGACTCGATTATTCGACGATAGGCGCGGCGGTCCTGCACGACGTTATAGAAGATACGAAAGCGACGCTCGACGATATCAAAAAACTGTTCGGAGAAGAAATCGCCGAACTCGTCGACGGCGTTACGAAACTCGACAAGATAACGTTCAAATCGAAAGAAGAAGAACAGGCGGAAAACTTCCGTCGCATGTTCTTTGCGATGGCAAAAGATATCCGCGTCATACTTATAAAACTTGCGGATAGGTTGCACAATATGCGCACGCTGTCGGGCATTTCGTTCGAGCGGCAGATCGCAATGGCAAAGGAAACGCTCGAAATATACGCTCCGCTCGCGTCGCGCCTGGGACTCAGCTACTTTAAGTGCGAACTCGAAGACTTATGCCTGAAAGCGTTGCATCCCGCCGTATACGATTCGCTCGTAAATGAAATTTCGTTGAAGCGCGCCGAAAGACAAGTGCTCGTAAATCAGATATGCAAACAACTCGAAGACATGCTCGGCGAACTCAAAATTAACGGGGAAGTCAGCGGCAGACCGAAGCATTTTTACAGCATTTACAAGAAGATGATAAATCATAACCGCACGTTCGAGCAGATATACGATCTGACCGCCGTGCGCGTTATCGTCGAGTCCGTAAAAGACTGCTACGAAGTTCTCGGTATGATACACACGAAGTGGAAACCAATTCCGGGCAGGTTCAAAGATTATATCGCCGTTCCGAAACCGAATAATTATCAATCGCTTCACACGACGGTCATGACGACTTACGGCATGCCGTTCGAAATTCAGATAAGAACTTACGAGATGCACAGAATAGCCGAATACGGCGTTGCGGCGCACTGGAAGTACAAGGAACAGCGCGGAACTTCGGGCGATCTCGACGAAAAACTCGAATGGCTCCGCGGCGTTATGGACGTTCAGAGCGAAAATATCGCGAGCCCGCAGGAATTTTACGAGTCGCTCAAATTCGACCTGTACAGCGGCGAAGTGTTCGTATTTACGCCGAAAGGCGACGTTATCGTTCTGCCCGAAGGCTCGACGCCCGTCGATTTTGCGTACAGACTTCACAGCGAAGTCGGGAACAAGTGCGTCGGCGCGAAGATCAACAGCAAGATAGTGCCGCTCGAAACGAAACTGCAAACGGGCGATTACGTGGAGATAATAACTTCGACCGCGTCGAAAGGTCCGAGCAGGGATTGGCTCAGGTTCGTAAAAACAACTCAAGCCAAATCGAAGATAAACGCTTTCTTCAAAAAGGAAATGAAGGAAGAAAATATCAAGCTCGGCAAGGAAATGCTTGAAAACGAAGCCAAGCGCAGGGGCTATACTTTAAGTCAGCTCATGGCGCCGAAATGGCTCGAAATCATAATGCAGAGATATTCGATCTCATCTTTGGACGATCTGTATGCGTCGGTCGGCTACGGCGGTTTCACGGTAAATCAGATACTGCTGAAACTCATAGATTTTTACAAGCGCGAAAACGACTCGAAAAAACTGCCCGAAAAAACTCAGCAGAACAGGGGAAAATCGAGCGGTCAGGGCGTGATAATCCACGGACACGACGATCTGCTCGTGCGCCTTGCGAAGTGTTGCAACCCCGTTCCGGGCGACGAAATAGTCGGCTTTATTTCTCGCGGACGCGGCGTTGCCGTTCACCGCAAAAACTGTCCGAACATGAAAAACGCGGAAGTGTTCCGCCTTATCGACGCTACCTGGGCAAATCAGGCGAACGCGTCTTTCGTGGTGTCGTTGCAGGTCGAAGCGCGCAATTCCGAAGGTCTGCTTGCGAAGATCACGACGAGCATATCGGAACTTAAATTGCCTATCGACAATCTTAACGCGAGAATAGACAAGAACAGTAACGCGATCATCAACTTCGGCGTGCGCGTTACGCAAACCGAGCAGATAGATATGCTTATAAAGAAAATACAGTCTTTGCACGAAGTCGATAAAGTGTTCAGGAGTACGACGTGAAAGATCCGATAGTTTTGTCCGTCGGCGAGCTGGATACGAACGCTTACATACTGTTCTGCGGAAACGACGCCGTAGTCGTGGACGCGGGCGGTTCGTACGATAAGATCAGACGCGCGCTCGACGAAAATTCGTTTACGTGCAGATACGTTCTTCTGACGCACGGTCATTGGGATCATATAGGCGCCGTTGCCCGCTTGCAACAGGACGGCGCGAAAGTCGTTATGCACCGCAACGACAAGGATTTTCCTTTCGACGGTCGTTTGTCGGTCGCCGATTTTTTCGGCGCGTCCGTGGAACCGTTTACTGCGGATACGATCGTTGACGGCGGCGAAACGCTCGATCTGTGCGGAATGAAATTCAAAGTTTTGCATACTCCCGGGCATACTGCGGGAAGCGTATGTTATATCTGCGAGCGGTTTATATTTTCGGGTGACACGCTGTTTTACGCGTCGGCGGGAAGGACCGATTTTCCCACGGGCAGCGAGCGCGCTCTTGCAAATTCACTGCGCAATATTTTGTTTAAGTTAGACGGCGAATATACCGTATATCCGGGACACGACAGGGCAACTTCGCTTTCGTTCGAAAAAAACTATAACCCTTATGTTTGATTTTGTTACCGACACGGAAGAATACAAAGCCGAGCTTTCGGAACTTATTAGGCAGTTCGACGCATACGATCCGTCGGACTCGTTTTCAGTCGAACTGATCACGGGCGGCGGCGAAATGCGCAACGCTAAGATCACCGTTTCGGGAGAAAAATTTTCTTTCGTAAACGACGGTTTTATTCCGAGCGACAAACTCGGTTTTCGCAAGATCACTCTGAGATTTCTGAAAAATTCGCTGTATAAAGCCTTGAACGCCGTTTTTAAGCGCGATCTGCCTTGGGGAGCGTTGACGGGCGTTCGTCCGAGCAGGCTCGCATACGAATTGTTGCGCGGCGGAGTCAAAGCGGAAGACTTGCCGAAAAGTCTGAGCGAAACTTACGGCATTTCGGAAAGCAAAGCGACGCTGCTCGCCGATATAGTCGAAAATCAGAAAGGGTATTTTACGAGCGATTCGGATCTCGTTAATTTCTACGTCCATATTCCGCTTTGTCCGACGCGCTGTAAGTACTGTTCGTTCGTTTCGACGGCGATCGATAAACAGAAGAAATTTGTTTTGCCGTACGTAAACGCTCTCAAAGCGGAAATAAATTCGTCCGTCAAACTAATCGGGGAACTGAATAAAAAAGTTTTATCCGTTTATATAGGCGGCGGGACTCCGACCGTTTTGGACGCGCGGCTTCTCGACGAAATATTGTCCGCTATTCCGTACAAAGATATCGAGTACACTTGCGAAGCGGGCAGGCCCGAAACGATAACGCGCGAAAAACTCGAAGTTCTCGCGCGGCACGGCGTAAGCAGGATAAGCGTAAATCCGCAGACGCTGTTTGACGAAACTCTCATAAAAATAGGTCGCGGACACACCGCTGCGGATTTCTTTAACGCATATTCTTTGGCGCGCGAGTTCGATTTCGACGTGAATGTGGATCTTATCGCGGGACTTCCCGACGAAACGCCGCAAATGTTTTCGTTTACGCTCGATCGGATCATAGATTTGCGTCCCGAAAACATAACCGTTCATACGCTTGCGAAAAAGCGCGGGTCGGTCTTCGCGGAAGAAGACGTTTCTCGTGAAAACGGGCGTACGGAAGAAATGATGGACTACGCGCACGCTACGCTCAAAAGCAGCGGATACGTTCCGTATTATCTCTACCGTCAGAAACAAATGGCGGGCAATCTCGAAAACGCGGGCTACGCGATAAAAGGCAAGCAGTCGGTAAACAATATCACGACCATGGAAGAGAGCGTGTCGGTCATAGCCTGCGGGGCGGGAGCTATAAGCAAAGCCGTAATAAAGCAGGGCGACAATTCGCGAATAGAACGCTACGCGAATATTAAAGATATTAAGCAATATTTGGAACAATTCGACGAAAGAGAAAACAAAAAGCAATTATTTCTTAAAAACAGTTTACAATAATTTCCGTATGTGATATACTTATATGCGTACCCCGATTCCACAGGTGCCGCGCTCTCCGGGCGGATACTTAGGTTCGGCGGCGAATAAAAAGAAAATGGAGGTAAAAAAGCAATGGATAAGTCCGTAAAGGCGAGCATAATCGCCGAGTATGCGACGCATGAGGGAGATACCGGCAGTCCCGAGGTCCAGGTAGCGCTGTTGACTTACAGGATCAACCACCTTACCGAACACCTTAAAGTTCACGCCAAGGATCATCACTCGCGCAGAGGACTCTTGCAGATGGTCGGTTCGAGAAGAAGTTTGTTGAACTATTTGAAAGAACTCGATATCGAGAGATACCGTGCGCTCGTAGCAAAGCTCGATTTGAGAAAGTAAGTTTGCAAAGGGGTAAGGACGGCAAACGCGTCCTTACTCTCTTTTTGTGGGAACGAAAGGAGATTTGTTCTCACGGGTAGTTATTTAGGAGAGAAAGGAGTAATTATGAGTAAAGAAGCTAAAATTTTCAAAACAACGATAGGCAACAGAGAAATGACCGTCGAGATCGGAAAGTATGCCGAACAGGCTAACGGGTCTTGCATAATACGTTGCGGCGATACGGTGGTAATGACCAACGTAACGATGTCGGACGAGCCGCGCCCCGGAATGGACTTTTTCCCGCTCGGCGTTGATTTCGAAGAAAAAATGTATTCCGTCGGCAAAATACCGGGCGGATTCAAAAAACGCGAAGGCAGAGCGAGCGACAAGGCGATACTTACTTCGCGCCTTATAGACAGACCGATCCGTCCGCTTTTCCCCAAGGGGATTTTCAACGACGTAGCGGTAGTTGCGACCGCGCTTTCGGTAGACACCAATATTCCGCCCGAAGTATTCGGCATGATCGGTTCGAGCATAGCGCTTTCTATTTCCGATATTCCGTTTGCGGGGCCCACGGGTTCCGTCGTAGTCGGATACGTAGACGGCGAATACGTTATCAACCCGGATAACGAACAACGCGCAAAGAGCCTTATGCACGTTACCGTAAGCGGTACGAAAGACGCCATAATGATGGTCGAAGCGGGCGCAAACGAAGTTTCCGAAAAAGTCATGCTCGACGGCATAATGTTCGCGCATAAGGAGATCAAAAAGCAGGTCGAGTTCATAAATTCGATAGTCAAAGAAGTCGGCAAACCCAAAAAGGAAATGGAATACTACGTCGTTCCCGAAGATATCGAAAAGGACGTAAGAAAGTTTGCGGACAAGCTGCTCGACAAGGCGCTCGAAGAAACCGACAGGCACGCGCGTCAGGAAAAGCAGGACGAAGTGGACGCGCAGACGATAGAGCATTTCGCGGAAAAATATCCCGACAACACGCGCGAGATAAAAGACACGCTCTACAAAATGACGAAAGAAAAAGTCCGCGCGAAGATACTTGACAAGGGTTTCCGTCCCGACGGAAGAAAGCTCGATCAGATAAGAGATATTTGGTGCGAAGCGGGCGTTTTGCCGAGAGTCCACGGTTCGGGCGTATTCACGAGAGGTCAGAGCCAGGCGCTTACGACCTGTACGTTGGGTACGATTTCCGACGTTCAGAAGCTCGATAATCTCGACGACGAAACGTTCAAGAGATACATGCACCACTACAATATGCCGCCGTACAGCACGGGCGAAGCAAAGCCGCTCAGAAGCCCCGGCAGACGCGAGATCGGACACGGCGCGCTCGCGGAACGCGCTCTCGAGCCCGTTATTCCGTCGGAAGAAGAATTCCCTTACGCAATACGCACGGTCAGCGAGATTTTAAGCTCCAACGGTTCGACTTCGCAAGCGAGCGTTTGCGGTTCCACGCTTGCGCTTATGGACGCGGGCGTCCCGATCAAAGCACCCGTAGCCGGAATAGCCATGGGACTTATTAAGGACGAGAACAGCAAGAGAGTCGCTATACTTTCCGATATCCAGGGCTTGGAAGATTTCCTGGGCGATATGGACTTTAAGGTCGCGGGAACGAAAGACGGTATAACCGCTATCCAAATGGATATCAAGATCAAGGGTATCGACGAGAATATATTGAAGACCGCGCTCGAACAAGCGAGAGTAGGCAGACTTTATATACTCGGAAAAATGCTCGAAGTATTGCCCGCGCCGCGCGCAGAACTTTCGAAGTACGCACCGAAGATCATTTCGTTTACGATCGATCCCGAGAAGATCGGCGACGTTATCGGTAAGAGCGGGAAGGTCATCAACAAGATCATCGAAGATACGGGCGTCAAAATGGATATCGAAGACGACGGACGCGTATTTATCGCCACTACCGACAGCGCTATGGCGGAAAAGGCGAAGAAGATCGTTCTTTCGATCGTCGAAGATCCCGTACCGGGAGCTATATACGAAGGCAAAGTAGTCCGTATTCTCGACTTCGGAGCGTTCGTTAATATCGCGCCGGGAAAGGACGGAATGATTCATATCTCGAAACTTTCCAAAAAACGCGTAGAGAAAGTAACAGACGTTGTCAATCTCGACGACGAAGTCGTAGTCGAAGTTATCAAAGTCGACGACAAAGGAAGAATAGATCTAAGGCTTAAAGAAAAGAAAGAAAAAGCCGAATAACGAAATTTCCGAAAGCCTGTTTTAGTCGCGAGAAGCGATAAAGCGGGCTTTCGAATTTTTTTTGCATCTTTTGATATATTGAACGTTCCCGAAGAATAAAATATAGGGACAGTGATTTCGAGAGGTGCGAAAAATGGAGAAAAAGGCAAAATTTTTCCGTAACGTTATAGCCAACGTTATTATCGCGGCGACGCTTGTGTCTATGCTCGTGTATACGCTCGTGGACAATTCCGTTCCCGCATCTGCGGAAAAGCCCATATACAAAGGCGAGTCCGCTCGGAACGTTTCGCTCATGGTAAACGTTTATTGGGGGACCGAATTTATAGAACCGATGCTTGAAATTTTCGACAAGCACGACGTCAAGACGACTTTTTTCGTAGGCGGAATGTGGGCTGCCGAAAACGACGCAATGCTCAAAAAGATTTATGAATCGGGGCATGAGATAGGCAATCACGGCTATTTTCACAAGGATCACAAAAAGCTGAGCGCCGAGAGAAACCGCGAAGAGATCGAAGTTACGCATAAGCTCGTAAAGAGCATCATAGGCTACGATATGACGCTGTTCGCGCCGCCGTCGGGTTCGTTCAGCGAAGAAACGCTGACGGGCGCCAAAGCGCTCGGATATACGACTATCATGTGGACTTACGACACGATAGACTGGCGCGACCACAACGCCGAGCTTATCTATTCGAGAGCGGTAAAAGATCTGTCGGGCGGTAATCTCGTGCTTATGCACCCGACCGCCGATACGGTCAAAGCGCTCGACAGGATAGTTACGACGATAAAGGAAGCGGGACTCGATATTGCGCCCGTAAGTCAGGTATTAAAGTAAATTATCAGTATATAATAAATTATGTACTCGAGTACGCAGGAGAATTTACGAATGGAAAAACTTGTAAGATACGATAACGGATTGAAGCTGATAGTCGAAAATATTCCGTCTTTGCGTTCGGTCGTGATAGGCTTTTGGGTCGCTACGGGCAGTTCGGCGGAAGACGAGAGCAATAACGGCATTTCGCACTTTACCGAGCACGTCATGTTCAAGGGTACGGACAAAATGAACGCTTTCGAGATTGCGGGATCGTTCGAACGTCTCGGAGCGAATATCAACGCTTTCACTTCAAAAGAATGTACGTGCTATTTCGTTAAGTCGATCGACGAAAACGCTGAAAAGTGTTTTTCGCTTCTCTCGGATATTTTCTTCGATTCGACTTTCCCCGCGGAAGAACTCGATAAAGAGCGGAACGTTATACTCGAAGAAATAAATATGGTCGAAGATTCGCCCGAAGATATTTGCTACGACCTTTTGGCGCAAGCCCGTTACGGCTCTCATCCGCTCGGCAAAACAATTCTCGGTCCGTCCGACAACGTAAAGCGATTTACGGGCGACGACGTGAAAAAATATATCGCGGAAACCTATTCGCCGGATAAGATCGTCGTTTCGGTAGCGGGCAACATTACGCGCGAGAAAGCCGACGAATTTATCAAAAAATATTTTATCGGAAGACTGAGCGATAAAAAAAGCGACAGGGGAGTTTTGCCCGCCGCGCCGCTTGCCAAAAAACACGTCGAGCGGTTCAAAGATTTCGAGCAGTCGAATATAGCCGTAAGTTTTTCGTCCGTAGGGTTCAACGATCCGAAGTCCACGACGCAGGCGGTTCTCTCGACGCTGCTCGGCGGAGCTATGAGTTCGCGTCTGTTTCAGCGCGTGCGCGAACAGCTCGGGCTTTGTTACAGCATTTACAGCGCGCCGTCGGCGTTTATAAACAACGGTTCGTTCAATATAATCGTTAATATAAGCGCGTGCAACACCGAGCGGACGTTGAACGCCGTTACGGGAGAGATAAAACGTTTGTTAAAAGACGGCATAACCGAAGAAGAACTGGAAAGGAGCAAGATCCAACTCAAAAGTTCCTGTATTTTCTCGCAGGAAAACGTTCAGACGATCATGATGTCCAACGGCAAATTGCTTGCGCTCAGCGGCGAAGTTTACGATATAGACAAGCGGATAAGGGAAATAGACGCCGTTACCAAAAAGAGCGTCGAAGACTTTGCGCACGAACTTTTCGTAAACGACGGCATTTGTTCGTCTTACGTCGGTAAGCCCCATTCCGTCGAATTCGGAAAATTGCTTGTTTTGTAAATAATTTTGCTTAGACCTACGGAAGCCGCTCGGAAATTTAATTTAAGTTTTTGGCTGTTTTCTATGGAAATTGATTGAAATAAAAGTCGCGATATGGTATAATGATATTGGAATAATCCTGCAAAATTCCGAGCAGTATCTTTTTTATAATTCTTTCTGTGGGGTTTAACTACTTTGGCTCAGAAAAAATACACTCGCGGCAATAAAAATCAAGGGAACGATTTGGCAGGGATAGTGCTTGTTATAATAGCATCATTCTTTTTGCTTTGCCTTTGTATTCCCGTTATTCTCGGACCCATAAGTAAAGCAATAAGGCACGTAACGGTGGGCGTTTTCGGATTTATGGCGTATCCGCTGTTTTTGTGTATGCTTTTGCTCGGCATAGCCGTTATTCAGAAGCGTAAGTTGCGCGTTCCGCCGAAAACCGTCGTAGGAATTTGCGCGATAGTATTTTTCGTTTCGATAATATTACAGCTCGCGACTTCTTTTTCGTATATCGGCAACGGCTTCGGCGGCTATATTTCCGCCGTGTACGACAATTTTACGGCGGGCGGAGTTTTCTTCGGAATTTTTACCTATGCCGTTCAGTCCGTCATAACGCAGGTATTCACCTATATAGTTTGTTCTCTCTGTATCCTGCTTATCGGCGGTTTTATGCTCAGGGACAAGCTCGGTTTCGGCAAACGCAGGAGCGAAGCTCCCGAAAACGTCGGGAGATCGAATGAATTCCGCAAAGGCGTGAGCGCGCCGTTGCAAGTCAAACCGCTTTCGGATA
>DBEXQE010000367.1:0-1737 GCA_048167245.1 Christensenellales bacterium
CTGTGCCAAACGGTATCCGCAGGGAAATCTATCAAAAGTTCGTCGTTTACAAGGGCTTGCGAGCGCGAACGCATATTCTTTCCGCCTGCCGCCTTAGACTTGCGGCAAACTTCGCAGTCGCAAAACAAACTCGGAACGCCCTCATATGCCGCAGTCCCCAAATATCGTAATTTCATAGCGTAATCACTCCGAAATCGAATTTCATACTCATTATATAACAAATTTCGCGCTCTGTCTATCTTATTTTCGCAAATAGTGTTCTGTTTTTACCGTTTTACTTATCTATCTTATTGCCGCCGACGAATACGGCGTTTACGTTTATATTATCGTCGAACACGGCGAAGTCCGCGGGATAACCGCTTTCTATCCGCCCTTTCTTTACTCCGAGCGACCTTGCGGGAGTGTCGGTAGCGGAAAGCACGGCGCCTATAAGCGGAACGCCCGCTTTCAGAACTTCGCGCAAAAGAATATCCATGCTCGAAATACTGCCCGCGAAAGCCGTTCTGTCGGCAAGCCGCGCTACGCCGAGTTCGACTATGAACGGCACGCCGTTCAGTTTTCCGCTCGTCTCCCCGCTGCCCGCGACCGAAAGCGAATCGGTAACGAGCAACACTTTATCAGCGCCTTTCAACTTAAACGTAAGCTCTATAAGTTCGGTCGGCACGTGTCTGCCGTCCGCGATAAGCTCAGCGAACATATCGTCGAAATAATACGCGCTCTCTATAACGCCGAGCCGCCTGAAACCCTTTTCGCGCGTTATGGTCGAAGTCGCCGAATAAAGGTGCGTAACGTTTCTCAGTCCTTTGCCGTAAGCCGTCTTCATATCGTCGAAAACGGCGTCGGTGTGTCCCGCGGACGGCGTTATCCCGTTCTTTACGAGATAGCCGCAGAATTCCGCGTTTTCATCGAGTTCGGGCGCGTACGACCATTTTTTAATGAACGTGCCGAACTTTTTCACGAGCCTTTCGTAGTCTTTTTTTACGGGCGGAGTCAGAAACTCGGGATTTTGCGCGCCCGCCTGCTTTTTCGCAAAATACGGTCCTTCGATATGAACGCCGAGAATATCCGCTTTCGCTTTTCCGCTCTTTTTAGCCGAAAAAACAGTTTCTATCGCCTTTTCGGTGCGTTCCGCGCTCGACGCGAGCGTAGTCGGCAGAACGGAAGTCGTTCCGTGCGTCAGGTGCCAATTCACGGCTTTCGCCACGCCGTCTTCGTCGCAGGAAGTGTAATCGTATCCCGCCGCGCCGTGAGTATGCGAATCTATAAATCCCGCCGAAACGTACCTGTCGCCGAAATCGAAAACGTTGTCGCAAGGCATTTCTTCGCCCGAAACCGACTTTATTATCCCGTTCTCGAAATAAACAAAGCCGCTCTTTATCTCTTTTCCGACTATTATCTTACTGCTTTTTATCGCGTCCATTTACGTTATCTCCCCAACAAATTATCGAGTACTTTTGCGAATTCCAATGCGTTTTCCGTGTAATAGTCCGCGCCTATCCGATCGGCGATCTCCTGCGTCAGAACGGCTCCGCCGACGAATATCGGCATTTTAAGTCCCGCCGCTTTCAACGCTTTTATAGTCCTTTCCATGCTCGGAACGGTGGTCGTCATCAGCGCGGAAAGCCCGACAGCTATCGGAGAATACTGCTTTGCCGCTTCCACTACTTTGCTCTCGGGAACGTCTTTACCAAGGTCTATCACCGAAAAGCTGTGCGATTCGAGTATTACTTTCACTAT
>DBEXQE010000368.1:0-9616 GCA_048167245.1 Christensenellales bacterium
TACTATAAAGATATTTTTGAGCGATTTCTCCACGCGCGGCTTACGCCGCTTGGTCGAAATGACGGGACTTTATGACGCCCCAAGGCGGTGTAGACGGGTTGACGACGTAAACTGGCATAGTCGCGCGGTAGGCAAGGCGCGGGAGCATTTTCGACGGGGCGCGTACTTCGCGTACGTAACCCGAGAAAAGCGAACCGCAACACCGCATACCGCGATGAATATGCCCGTTTACTTTTTGAATTCGGTTGAAATGTGTATAAGCCCCCTCTTCGTCTTTCTGAAAAACTTCAATCTGTCGCTGTACTCGTATACTATTATATTCGGGTCGCGGCGGGTCGCGAAGATCATGGGCGTTTCTTCGGAATAAGTTCCCATAAGCCGCCTTTCAAGCCGGTCTCGCATAAGCGCGTCGGGATTTACGGGCGGCACAAATTCTCCGCCGACAGGATCCGGCACAAACCCGCTCCCGTATTGCGGCGGAATTTCGTCTTTCGCGTTTTCGTCCCCGAAATACTTTTCCTAAGATCCGAAAAGTCTTCGTACTTACAGTCGTTTTTGCCGTAAAGCTCGTCTTTCGCGGAGAGAGCCGCGCTTTTGCTTATATTCTCGGGTTCGGGAGCAAACTCGGGCGCGACGGGTCCCGGCTCAGTTTCCGCTACCGGCTCGTAACGATCTTCGCGAGCGTAGTCGGTCTGCCTTTCCGGCTCGCGCGGAGCGTACTCGCTCTTTTGCACGGAACGAACGTTTCTTCGGGAACTCTTTTCGGGCTTTTTCTTCGACTTGTAGCGGAGATAAGCTATCGCGCCGCCGCCCGAAAACGCGAGCACGAGCCCTACTATATAGAACGTTATTGCCCCGCCTTGCAACTTTATACCCGCTATCGCGCAAATCACAAGAAAAAGGAGCGAATAGACGGCAGGCAACCACAGTCCCAAAGTTACGAGCAGAAAAGCGCAGACGGACGCAAATCCGTCTACAATAAACTTCAATGCTTTGACCAAGAAACCGAAAATCACCTTAACTACGTTTTCGCTCCTTACAGATTTCTCGACTACGCTTCGCTCCGCTCGAAATGACGAGTTGCGGGGGGGGTGAACTCCACTGCTAAAACAAGTTGAACAAGCGTTTCTCTTATAAAGCGATCTTATCCGCTCCGACGTACGGGCGCAGAACTTCCGGAACGGTAACCGATCCGTCCGCGTTCTGGAAGTTTTCGAGGATCGCCGCAACGGTTCTGCCTACCGCAAGACCGCTTCCGTTAAGCGTATGAACGAATCCGCCGTTGCCGTCTTTGTCCTTGTACTTTATGTTCATGCGGCGCGCCTGATAGTCTTCGAAGTTCGAGCAGGACGAGATCTCGACGTACCTGTTGTAGCTCGGCATCCAGACTTCTATATCGTACGTTTTTGCCGACGAGAAACCGAGATCCCCCGTGCAAAGCGTTACCACGCGGTACGGCAAGCCTATCTTTTTGAGAATTTCTTCCGCTTCCGCAGTCAGCGATTCGAGCTCGTCGTAGCTGTTTTCGGGCTTGCAGAACTTTACGAGTTCGACTTTGTTGAACTGGTGCTGACGAATGATCCCGCGCGTATCTCTGCCCGCACTGCCCGCTTCGGCACGGAAGCAAGCCGTGTAAGCCGTGTAATACAAAGGAAGTTTCTCTCCGTCGAGAACTTCGCCGCGGTGCATGTTAGTTACGGGAACTTCCGCAGTCGGCACGAGAAAATAATTGGTGTTCTTGACGGAGAACGCGTCTTCTTCGAACTTGGGGAGCTGACCCGTTCCGTACATGCTGTCGCGGTTTACCATGAACGGCGGGAATATCTCCGTAAAGCCGTTGCCCGTGTGAAAGTCCAGCATAAAGTTGAACACGGAACGCTCCAACCTTGCGCCCAAGCCCCTGTAAACGACGAAGCGCGCGCCCGTTATCTTTGCCGCCGTGGCAAAGTCGAGAATTTTCAGATCCGTGCCTATATCCCAGTGCGCCTTGGGTTCGAAATCGAACTTGCGCGGCGTTCCGACTACGCGCTTGACGGGGTTGTCCGCGTCGGATCTTCCCACGGGAACGCTCTCGTGCGGAATATTCGGGATACTCAGCGCCGCCATTCTCAATTTGCCGTCTACTTCCGAGAGTTCGGTATCGAGTTCTTTGATGCGCTCGCCTTTCTTCTTCATGTCGGCGATAAGGTCGTCGGCGTTTTTCTTTTCGCGCTTCATAGCCGCGATCTGCTCCGAAGCCTTGTTGCGCTCGGCTTTGAGCGTTTCGACTTCGCGCAGGATCTCTCTGCGCCTGTTGTCGAGAGTGTGAACTATTTCCACGTCGTAGCTTCCGCTGCGCGTTTCCATGATCTTTTCGACTTCCTTGTAGTTCGCCGCCAAAAATTTAACGTCCAACATAGTGATTTATTTATTGCCTCCGATATGGATAATTTTTTAAGAGATTTCTCCGCTTCAACCTCATCAGTCTCGCTCACACTTCGTTCCCGCTCGACAGCTTCCCCTGCCAGGGGAAGCCTTAATGAATGTAAGGCGGCGGAGACGGGTGTGAAGAACGGCAACAGGCGGCAAGTTCGCGGCGGGAGTTTATTTCTCATAAATGACCAAGCGGACTTGACGCGCGTAGCGTTCTTAGCCGAGCGTAGCGAACGCCAAGGCGAAGCCTTATGCGCGCCCGTATACGACGCCGCTATTTAACGTTCTTGAACAGTTGCACGCCCGCCTGCTCCATGAATTTCAGCGCGAACATATTCGAAAGGTCGGCGCCGTGCAGATTGCTGTCGTAAGTTTCGACAAGGTCGGTAAAGACTATAACGTTCGCGGGCGCGTCGATCTCGTTGAAATACGCTTTGAGCGAAAGGCACAGTTGCATAACGCAGATATCCGTGCATACGCCGACCACCGCGATATTCGCGTACGCGCTTATCTCGGGAATGGCTTCCGAAAGCGCATAAAAGCCGTTCGTGCTGTTCTTCGGAAGATCTATGCTTTCGCGGAAAAACGGATACAGCTCGTCCACGACCGCCGATTCTTCGGCGTTGTGGCAGTGCGGCGGGAAAGTCTTGAATTCTTCCGCCGTTTCGCTGTGGCAGTCGCGCACGAAGATCTTTCTAGCTTGCGGAACGCGCTCCAAAAAAGCGGCAACGTCGGGAATTATCTCGGCGCACCTGTCGCTGTACAGAGCGCCGCTCTTGCAAAAACCGTTGACGGTATCTACGACGAGCACGAGCGACCCGTCGTTATTCAGAGTCTGCGCCATAAGGTCGGGCTTGTTGTTAAGCTCGATCTTGTAGCAGTTCAGTTCCGCCGACGCCTTTTTTTCGTCCGTTTGAATCTTCACTTTACGGCTCCCCCGAGTAATTTATATAATTATACAACGGTTCGCGCCAAAATGCAAATATTTTCGATAACGTGTTTCGCGGCTTTCGGCTAAGACTTTTTCTCGCGCTTTGACTTATTTAAGAATTTGCTCAGCGCGGGAACGTTTATAAGCTCCTTGAAGCGCACCGCTCCGAAAAGAAACAGCCCGCCCGAAAACGCGAGCGCGGATACGACCATCGAAATTATAAGCCCGACCTTTTGCGGCATATAGCGGCTCAACACGTACGTAAACAGAAAATACGATCCCGCGAAAACGACCGCGGATAAAACGGGAGCGAGCAGGAATTCGCGGAATTTCAGCGCGGGCGAAACGAATTTTTTCATCGACGCTATATCGAGCATGCAGGTCGCGGCATAGCACAGCACCGTCCCCGCCATCGCGCCGTCTATTCCGAATATCGGCAGAAGAACGAGCGTGAAAACGACTTTCAGAACGGCTCCGTACAACAGATTCAGCGCGGGTCTGTGCGGCGCGCCCGCGGCTTGCAGAACGGAAGTCGCGACCTGCAAAATGCTCACGTACAGCACGGACAACCCGCCTATTTTAAGAAGTCTTGCGCCCGCTTCGATCTGTGCGGCGCTAAGCCCCTTGCTGTACAGAACGGAGAGTATCGGACGCGCGTAAAAGCACAGCAAAAGCGTCGAGAGAAGCCCTATCACGAACCCGAATTTCAGAGTCTGCGACACGTCCGCCGACGGATCGTCGTTCTTTGCGAAGCACTCCGAAACTTTCGGCAAAAGCGCGACCGACAGCGAAAGCGTTATGACCACGGGCATATTTATCAGCGAATTTACTGGTCCCGTCGCAAGTCCGAAAAGCTGAGTCGCTTCCGCCGAGCCGTACCCCAGCCCCATGAGCAGATTTATCACGAGTATGCTGTCTATGACCTGCGTCATCGGCATGACGAGCGAACCGAGCGTTACGGGGATCGCGGATCTGTAAACTTCTTTCAGGACTTCCTTGCGCGTTCTCACGCGATAAGCGGCGGGCGCGCCCATATCCGCCGCCGTTTCGAAATTCACTTGCGACGCGTCTATGCGCGACTTTTTCTTGTAGCGCGCGTCGGTGAACAGAAATCTGACGAAAAGAAAAAGCATCGCCGCGAGTTCCGACAGCGACACGCCCGTAAGCGCGCCGAAAACAGCCCATTCGAGCGAACGGCTTATCAGGATACGCGCGAAAAACAGTCCCGCAACGAGCTTTACGACCTGCTCGATTATCTGGCTCAGCGCGCTCGGCAACATATTCTGCGCGCCCTGATAATAGCCGCGGAAGCACGAAATAACGGCGACGAACAACAGCGACGGAGCTATTCCGAGATACGGCACGGCGGCTTTCGCATTGCCCTGAACGAGAGCTATCTTTTCGCGGAACAAGACGACCGCTATGCCCGCGACAAGCCCCGCGACGCTCAGCGACAACAGCGAAACGAGCAGTACCTGACGCGCGCCCGCTTCGTCGCCCTGCGATCTCCTTTCGGCTACTATTTTGGATATGGCTACTGGAAGTCCGCCCGATGAAACAGTCAAAAGCACCGTATACAGCGGAAAGACCATCTGATACAGTCCCATTCCTTCCGCGCCTATTATGTTTGTCAGCGGAATACGGTACAGCGCGCCTATCATTTTCGCGATAAGCGCGCAAACCGCCAATACTCCCGCCCCGCGCAATACTTTACTCATGAAAGTAGTATGCGCAAAAAAATTATTTTAACCTCATCAGTCGGCTTCGCTTACTCTTGATTGCGGATAAATTTATTTGTCGTTTCGACCGAAGTGAGCGAAACAACCCCTGTTTGTCATTTCGACCGAAGTGAGCTTGCGAACGGAGCGGAAAAATCTTTCCCCGGCACTGTCCTTAGCCGAGCGTCGCAGACGCGAACGCCGCTTAGCCGAGCGAAGCGACGCCACGAGCCAACGGCGAGTACAGCCGCAGGCTGTCATTTCGACCAAGCGACGAAGTCGCGCGTGGAGAAATCGCTCGAAATTTATATCTTTATAAGGATAGAAAACTATAAAACCTTATTATAAAGCTAATTTAAGCGATTTCTCGACTACGCTCTAAATGACAAGAAATTGTGTTATAAACACAATTTCTTGTCGGCGTTCGCTCGCAAGCTCGCTCGGCTGAGGACAGTGCCGCAGGGATTGCTCCGCTCGAAATACTCGCCTACGGCTAAACGGCGTTCGCCGGTGCGCGGCGATGGCTTACGGACGGTATTGCCCAAGGCGGCGGAGAGTGGTGGGTTATATACCTAGGCGGCGGAGACGGGTGCAGAGACGGGCAACAGTCGGTGTGGCGGCGAATGAGTGTACTTAAACGTACTCGATTGAGCCGACACAACGAACGTAGCCCGTATATGTGCCCGTCTCCGCCGCCGCTATTCGACGGCTTCGAATGCGCCGTTCTCCACGGTAGTCTCATAAAACTCCGCGGTAAGTCCCGTAGCTTTTTTATACCCTGCGGAAACGGTCTTTATGAATTCGGGGATCCTGTCTTTTTTCACGAGCGAAACGGTGCAACCGCCGAAGCCCGCGCCCGTCATGCGCGAACCTATGCAACCGTCGAAATTTCTCGACAGTTCCGTCAGCGCGTCGAGTTCTTTTCCCGTTACTTCGTACAGATCGCGCAAAGAGTAGTGCGACTCGTTCAGAAGTTTTCCGAGCGTTTCTTCGTCGCCGCCGCGCATTGCCGCAACGCTTTCTTTGACGCGCTCGCACTCGTACACGACGTGCTTTGCCCTGTCGCTGATAACGCCGGGCAGTTTATCCGAAAACTTTTCGAAATCCGCCACGGAAACGTCCGCAAGACACGTTATGCCGCTTATATGTTTTTTCAATATTTCGAGAGCCGTTTCGCACTCGGCGCGGCGCTCGTTGTACTTCGATTCTTGAAGCGAACGCTTTTTGTTGCTGTTCGCGACCACGAAAGCGCAATCTTTCAACACGATCGGAATATACTCGTATCCGAGCGTTGCGCAGTTTAAGTATATGGCGCAGTCCTTTTTGCCCATAGCCGACGCGAACTGATCCATTATCCCGCAACTTACGCCCGCGTACTCGTTTTCGGCGCGTTGCGAGAGAACGGCAAGTTCTTTGTTGTCGCCGCTCTTTCCGCCGTTTTCCGCGGAAAAAGTCGAAAGCGTGAGCGCGGTGGCAACTTCTATCGACGCGCTCGACGAAAGTCCCGACCCGAACGGCACGGTCGTATCGTACAAAAGGTCGCACCCTACGATATCGTAGCCTTCGTTTTGCAGTACGTACGCGACGCCCGCCTGATACTCGCCCCATTCGAGCGTGCGGTAGTCGTTCAACTTATTTATATCGAGCGTAGCGCGCTTGTCTATCGTCGTAGCCGCAAGACGGATAACGTTTTCGCCGTTCTTTCTCGCCGCGACCAACGTGCGCAGGTTAAGCGCCGCGGGCAACACGGGTCCGCCGCAATAGTCTATATGTTCGCCTATAACGTTTATTCTTCCCGCCGCCGAAAAAAAGCGGATATCGCTCTTATCTCCGCCGTAGATCTCGATGAATTTTTCGGTAAGTTCTTTGATTTCCATAAGTGTTATCTCCGTAAAATCACAATTTTTCCGTTTTATAGATTTCTCGACTGCGCTTCGCTCCGCTCGAAATGACGAACAGGGGGAGACGCTTACTTATTATATATTTTTTCGACTTCCGCAATAGTCGGGATCGAAACGCTCGCGCCGTGCCGCTGGATCGTTATGCTCGACGCGCAATTCGCGAAACGGCACGCTTCGACTATATCCCAGCCGTTTTCGAGCCTGTTGCAAACGGCTCCGACGAACGTGTCGCCCGCCGCCGTCGTATCGACTGCCTTGACTTTGCGCGGTTCTATCTCGGTTATGTTCTGACCGTGCGACACCGCCGCTCCCCTGTCGCCGAGCGTTATTATAACGTTCTTTACGCCGCGCCTGTAAAATTCTTTTACGGCGAGAGCCACGTGCACTACGTCTTTCGGTTCCACGCCGACAAGAATTTCCGTTTCCGTTTCGTTCGGCGTTATTATATCCGTGAGTTCGTAGAGAGCGCTTTTAAGCGGAACGGCGGGCGCGGGATTGAGCACCGTCGTCATTCCCTTTTGCTTAGCTGTCTTAAACGCATATTCCACCGTTTCGAGCGGGATCTCGAGTTGCGTTAACAGTATATCGCCCGCTTTCGCGTCTTTAAGCCCCGCGTCCACGTCGTTTTCCGAAACGCGCATATTCGCGCCGCCGTGCAAGATTATCCTGTTCTCGCCGTTCTCGACGAGTATAGCCGCAAGCCCGCTGTCGTCGCCGTTCTCGCGCACGAATTCGGCGTCCACCCCGCAGGAGATAAGGTTGTCTTTGAGCCGCTTGCCGTAGCCGTCGCTCCCTATGCCCGCTATCATCTTTACCTTGCTCGACAGTTTTGCGAGCGCGATCGCCTGATTTGCGCCCTTGCCGCCGCAATATGTTCCGAAAGTTTTCGCCGACAGCGTTTCGCCGCCCACGGGCATATGCGGAACGTCGAACACGAGATCCATATTCACCGAACCCAAGACGTATATCATTTTTTCGCGATCTCCTTTCCGTTCGTTCTTTCCGCGACTTCCTTTTTGATCTTGTTCATGGAATTCGCGCTCATAGTGCCTTGCGAGCGTATGCTGTACGCAATGTTCGTAAGGTGGTCGGCAATTCTCTCCAACGCGGATATGACGGCGTAGAAATGCGAACCCGACTCTACTGTACATTCGCCCGCGTTGAGCCGCGCTATATGAGTATGCTCGAACAGTATCTTCATTTCGTCGATCTGATCTTCTATATCGTCTACGCTCGACAAGCCGCTCAGATCGCGGTACTCGAATATCTTTATCGCTCTGCGGTACATTTCGGTAACTTTGCCGTACATTTCGTTGAGTTCGCCGATCGCGGGTTGCGTGAACTCGACGCCGTCTTCTTTCATCTGCTCGGCGTCCTCGAGAAAGTTCTCCGCATAGTCGCCGATGCGCTCGATGTCGGAGATAACGTGGTGGAGCGAACCTACGAGCTTTTCGTCGGTAGTCGGAAGCGACAGCGACGCCATTTTCACGAGATATCTCGCAACGCCGCGGTTTATGTAGTTTATCTTCTGCTCGTCGCGCAGTATCTTTTCCTTTTCCGAAACGTTGCCCGTAGTCAGCGCGTTGAACGATCTGTCGAGATTTTGCCGCGCCATTTCCGCCATGTTCAGAACTTCTTTCAGCGTCTGAGCGACGGCGATAGGCGGAGTGTGCAGTATGCGGTCGTCTATGTAGTAAAGTTTCAGCACTTCTTCGTCGTTTTCCTTGTCGCGGATGACTTTCGTCGCAAACCAGGTAAGCTGACGGATAAACGGCATAAGGATCAGCGTCGTCGTTATGTTGAAGAATATATGAAAATACGCTATCTGCATCGCGGGCGCGTTCGGCGCCATGAGCGAAAGCACTTTTACGAAGTACTTGTTCAGGAACACGAGCAGCAGCGAGAAAATTATCGTTCCTATAAGGTTGAAAGTCAGGTGGATGAGCGCGGCGCGCTTAGCGTTGTTGCTCGTGCCGACCGACGCGATTATAGCCGTTATACACGTTCCTATATTAGTGCCGAGAACTATGTAAAGTCCGCTTTCGACGGGCAGAACGTTCTGCGCGACGAGCGTTATTATAAGACCCGTGGCGGCGGAAGAACTCTGAATGAGAGCCGTGAACAGCGCGCCGAAGAATATGAGCAAAAGCGGAAAACTTATCGACGAGAACAGACTCGCGAACGCGCCGCGTATCTGGTCGTTGCCTTCAAGCGCTCCGCTCATAAGGTCGAGCCCCACGAAAATAAGTCCCAAGCCGCAGACGACGCCGCCTATATCCTTGACCGTCTTGTTCTTCGAGAACATGGTCATCAGTATGCCGATAAGCGCGAAAGCCGAAACGAACACGCCTATATTCAGCGACGACAGCGAAACGAGCAGTCCCGTAACGGTAGTACCTATGTTCGCGCCCATTATTATAGCCGTCGCCTGGAACAGCGTCATTATGCCCGCGTTCACGAAACCTATGACCATGACGGTAGTGGCCGCCGAGCTTTGGATTATCGCCGTAACGCCCGCGCCGATACCTATCCCCGCCAGACGGTTGTCGGAAATTTTTCCGAATAGTTTTCTTATCCCCTTGCCCGCGCTCGACTCCAAGCCGTCGCTCATGAACTTCATGCCCGCCATGAACACGCCGCTTCCCGCGAACAAG
>DBEXQE010000369.1:0-8960 GCA_048167245.1 Christensenellales bacterium
AGTTATATATAATAAAAAGATATTACACCCGGAGGTAAATGTTTAATGAAGAAAATGACCATCGACGGCAACACCGCCGCTTCGCATATAGCTTATGCGTTCAGCGAAGTTGCGGCTATCTACCCGATAACGCCGTCGTCCCCCATGGCGGAATACGCCGACGAATGGGCGGCTCAGGGCAGAGTCAACATGTTCGGACAGCCCTTGCGTCTTGCGGAAATGCAATCCGAAGCGGGCGCGGCGGGCGCGGTACACGGCTCTTTGGCGGCGGGCGCGCTCACGACCACGTACACCGCGAGCCAGGGACTTCTGCTCATGATCCCGAACATGTACAAGATTGCCGGCGAAATGCTGCCTTGCGTATTCCACGTATCGGCCCGCGCGCTTGCGGCTCACGCTCTCTCGATATTCGGCGACCATGCGGACGTTATGGCGTGCCGTCAGACGGGATTTGCTATGCTCGCGTCGAACTCGGTACAGGAAGCCATGGACTTGGCGCTCGTCGCTCACCTTTCCACGCTTAAAGCGAAAGTTCCGTTCCTGCACTTCTTCGACGGTTTCAGAACGAGCCACGAAGTCAGCAAGATAGACGTTATCGACTACGACGAGATATTGCCGCTCGTTGACATGAACGACATAAAAGAGTTCAAGGCTCGCGCGCTGAACCCCGAACACCCGCACCAGATGGGTACGGCTCAGAACCCGGATATCTACTTCCAGAACCGCGAAGCCGCGAACAAGTACTACGAAGCGACCCCCGAGATCGTAAAGACGATGATGGAAAAGGTCTACAAGCTGACGGGAAGAAAGTACGAACTGTTCCAGTACGTCGGCGCACCCGACGCGGAAGAAGTCATCGTTATGATGGGTTCGGGCGCGGACGCCGCGGAAGAAACCGTAAATTACTTAAACGCGCGCGGCAAGAAAGTCGGACTTATAAAGGTTCGCCTTTACCGTCCGTTCAGCGCGAAAGATCTCGTTGCGGCTATCCCCGCATCGGTCAAGAAGATCGCCGTTCTCGACAGAACGAAAGAACCGGGCAGCCTGGGAGAACCGCTTTACCTGGACGTTTGCTCCGCACTGCTTGAAAACGGCAGATCGGATATAAAAGTAGTCGGCGGAAGATACGGCTTGGGCTCGAAAGAATTCACCCCGACGCTCGTTAACGCGATCTACGAAAACCTTTACGAAAACGAACCGAAGAACCACTTTACGGTCGGCATAAACGACGACGTAACCGGAACTTCGCTCGAAGCAAAAGAATTCATCAACGCGTCCCCCGAAGGAACGAAGCGTTGCAAGTTCTACGGCTTGGGAAGCGACGGAACGGTCGGCGCGAACAAGAACAGCATAAAGATAATCGGCGACCACACGGATATGTACGCACAGGGTTACTTCGAGTACGACTCCAAAAAGTCGGGCGGTATAACGATATCTCACTTAAGATTCGGTAAGTCCCCGATACAGTCGTCGTACCTTATCGACCAGGCGGACTTCGTGGCTTGCCACAACCAGTCGTACGTAACGCGTTACGATATGGTGAGCGACCTCAAAGAAGGCGGCGTGTTCCTTCTGAACACGATATGGAACAAGGATCAGCTCGAAACAGAGCTTCCCGCCGCAATGAAAAATCAGATCGCGAAAAAGCATATCAAGTTCTACACGATCGACGGCTTGAAAGTCGTTACCGAAATAGGCGCGAAAAAGGGCGTCAACACGGTCTGCCAGGCGGCGTTCTTCAAACTCGCCGACATTATCCCCTACGAAGAAGCCGCGGGATACATGAAGCAGATGATAAAGAAAGCCTACGGCAAGAAAGGAGACGCCGTAGTCAACATGAACTACGCGTGCGTGGACAACGCCATCGCAAACCTTGTAGAAGTAAAATATCCCGAATCGTGGGCTACGACCACGAGCGGCGCCGTTCCCGTTACCACGACGGACGACAAATATTTCAACACGCTCATCAAACCCATTCTCGCACAGCAGGGCAATTCGCTCCCCGTATCGGCGTTCACGCCCGACGGATCCGTTCCCACGGGTACGACGAAGTACGAAAAGCGCGGTATTGCGGCTTACGTTCCCGAATGGATCCCCGAAAACTGCATACAGTGCAATCAATGCTCGCTCGTCTGCCCGCACGCTTGTATCCGCCCGATCTTAACGGACGAAAAGCAAACGGCTAAGGCGCCGAAAGGCTACGTAACGAAGCCCGCAACGGGACTCGACGGTTATTCGTACAGAATGCAGGTCAGCCCGCTCGACTGTACGGGTTGCGCGTCCTGCGCTAACGTCTGCCCCGCAAAGGAAAAGGCGCTCAAAATGGTGCCGCTCGAAACCGCGGTCAAAAACGACGAGAAGAACTGGGAATACTCGACGAAAGTTCCCACGCCCGACGTTTCGGCTAAGTTCAAGCCCGACAGCATAAAGGGAAGTCAGTTCAAAAAGCCGTTGTTCGAATTCTCCGGCGCGTGCGCGGGTTGCGGCGAAACGCCTTACGTAAAACTCGTAACGCAGTTGTTCGGCGACAGAATGATAGTAGCGAACGCAACGGGTTGCTCGTCCATTTACGGCGGCTCGTCCCCTACCTGCCCGTACACGACGAACGACAAGGGCAACGGTCCCGCATGGGCTAACAGCCTGTTCGAGGACAACGCCGAATTCGGTCTCGGAATGAAGCTCGCGTACAACGCGCGCAAAGCAAAACTCATTGCCGACGCGAACAAGGCTATCGAACTCGGCGCAAGCGGCGCCATGAAAGACGCTCTTGCGGACTGGATAGCGAACTGCGACGACACGAACGGCAGCATAAAAGCGGCGGAAGCCATAAAAGCGGCTCTGCCCGCGGCGATAAAAGCAGCTAAGGGCGAACTCAAAGACGCTCTGAATACGATCAAAGACAGCGAAGATCTTCTCGTAAAGAAATCCGTTTGGATCTTCGGCGGCGACGGATGGGCTTACGATATCGGTTACGGCGGTCTCGACCACGTGCTCGCGAGCGGCGAGAATATCAACGTTCTCGTTCTCGACACCGAAGTTTACTCGAATACGGGCGGACAGTCGTCCAAATCCACGCCTACGGGTTCGGTCGCTAAGTTCGCGGCAGCCGGAAAGCGCACGAAGAAAAAGGATCTCGGCATGATGGCTATGAGCTACGGCTACGTTTACGTGGCGCAGGTGGCTATGGGCGCGGATAAGAACCAGGTCATCAAGGCTATCGCCGAAGCCGAAGCGTACGACGGACCGTCGCTTATCATCGCTTACTCGACTTGCATAAACCACGGTATCGACATGAGCAACGGCATGAACGAAGTCAAGAAAGCCGTCGACGCGGGTTACTGGCAGCTCTACCGCTACAACCCCGCTCTCGCGGATCAGGGCAAAAATCCGTTCACGCTCGATTCGAAAGACCCGACGGGTTCGTATATAGACTTTATCTCGGGCGAAACGAGATACGCTTCGCTCAAAAAAGCCAACCCCGAAGTTGCTTCGAAGCTGTTCCGGCAAGCCGAAGCGGAAGCTAAGCAGAGATTGCAGAACTACAAGACCAAAGCGGGTAAATAAGGTTTCAGGGAAGCCTTGATTAAAGAAAAACCTTCCGAGAGATCGGAAGGTTTTTTCAACGCCGAAATACCAAGCGCAAAAAGTCTTTGATTTTTTACGCGTTTAGTGATATAATATAAAAAAACCAAGGACGATCCCCATTATGGCAACCATAAGAGATATAGCCGCGGTAACGGGAGTTTCGATAGCTTCCGTTTCGCGTATCTTGAATAACGACCCCGCCTACAAAGTAAAGGACGAAACGCGCCGCAGAGTTCAGGAAGCGGCGAAAGACCTGAATTACAACCCGTCCCCCGCGTACAGAAGAAACAAGCAAGCCAAAGGAAATATAGGCTGTATCTACCGTCTGACGGACGAAGGACAGGTGGACAGCTACTATTCGTCAATTTTGCGCGGCGTTCGCGCGTACCTGGAACGGCACGGATTTTCGCTGAATTTCAGCCAATCGCAGTTCGACATAGCCGACAGGCAGAACTTCGAAGCGCTTTTTCGCTCTCCGATAGGCGGTCTTATAATAATGGACACGCTTTCGGGCGAGATGATGGATTTCGTTCGCTCGAAAGTAAAGCATATAGTCGGCATCGACACGCAGAACAACGATATCGACAACGTGCGCTACAACCGTTACGAAGCGGGTTGCAAAGCGATGCGTTTCCTGATAGAGAACGGACACAAAAAGATAGCTTACATAGGTTCGAAACTGCCCGCGTCGAACGATATGAATTTCGGTCGGTTCGAAGCGTACAACCGCATGATGGATCTTCACGGTCTGCCGATAATGCCCGAATGGACTATCGACTGCAACTGGGAAAGGCAGGTCTGCTTCGACAAAACGCTCGAACTGATGAAAGCTCCCGTGCGCCCGACGGCTATATTCGTCGGGAGCGACCACATGGCTATGGCGTGCATGGGCGCGCTTCACCGGATGAAGATCGACGTGCCCGGCGAAATTTCGGTAATAGGCATAAGCGATATCGAAACTTCGAAGTATTTGACGCCGCCGCTCACCACGGTCGCCGTTCCGCAGTACGAGATCGGAGAGATCGCCGCCGAAGCGCTTCTCGCGCGCATAAACGGCACGACGACTTCCGTCCCGAAGCAGATATTCGTCCCCACGAAACTCATCGTCCGCGAAAGCGTAAGCAAAATAGGATAAAAAAAGTATGGAACTGCAAAACGTATTGGAAAAGAGAAGAAGCATAAGAAAGTACGCGGCAAAGCCCGTCGAGCCCGAGAAAGTCCGCGCCGTTTTGGAAGCGGCTACGCTCGCGCCGTCCTGGAAGAACTCGCAGGTTACGCGCTATTACGTAGCGCAGAGCGAAAAAGCCGTCGCCGCCGTGCGCGAGACTATGTCGGACTACAACAAGGGCAACACGGCGAACGCGCCCGTGCTGATAGTCGTCGCGATAGAAAAAGACCGCTCCGGATTTTCGCCCGACGGAAAGCCGACGAACGAACTCGGAAACGGTTGGGGTTGCTACGACTGCGGTTTGCAGAGTATGAATTTGGTGCTTAAAGCCGCCGACTTGGGACTCGGAACGCTTATAATGGGAATGCGCGACGCGGATAAACTCAGAAGTCTTTTTTCTGTCCCCGAAAGTCAGGAGATAATCAGCGTTATCGCGCTCGGCTATGCGGATATAGACCCGCAGATGCCGCCGCGCAAGCCGCTCTCCGAAACGGTAAAATATTTCTGACCTCATCCGTCATGTCGGTCGCTACCGCTTTGCGACATGCCACCTTCCCCTATCAGGGGAAGGCTTTTTCTTTTGTCAAGGCTTCCCCTGATAGGGGAAGCTGTCGAGCGAGAACGAAGTGTGAGCGAGACTGATGAGGTGTCTTTAACTCTCGCGGAATTGATAGCGGTACAGCTCGGCGTAAAGCCCGCCGCTGTTCACGAGCTGTTCGTGCGTGCCGCGCTCTGAAACGGCGCCGTCGGTGATAACTAATATCTCGTCGGCGTTTTTTACCGTCGAAAGTCTGTGCGCGACTACGAGCGTCGTTCTGCCGCGGCTCAGCTCCGACAGCGAATTTTGGATCTGCATTTCGGTCATGTTGTCGAGCGCGCTCGTGGCTTCGTCGAGTATAAGGACGGGCGGATCTTTAAGGAACGCGCGAGCAATGGATATGCGCTGTTTCTGCCCGCCCGAGAGTTTTACTCCGCGCTCGCCGACTTCGGTGTCGTAACCGTTCGGCAGACCGCAAACGAAATCGTGGATATTCGCGCGTTTTGCGGCGAGTATCATTTCGGCTTCGGACTTATCCGGCGAACCGTACATTATATTGTCGCGTATACTGCCCGCGAACAAAAACACGTCCTGCGCGACGACCGCTATTTTGTCGCGGAGCGTTGCGGCCGATACGTCGTTTATGTCCACGCCGCCTATCGAGATAACGCCGCCGTCCCTTAGATAAAATCGCGGCAACAGGTGGCATATAGTCGTTTTTCCGCCGCCCGAACTGCCGACGAGCGCGACGGTCTTTCCCTTTTTGACCGTAAACGATATCCCCTTCAATACTTCCGAACTTTTGCCGTCGTTGTTCTTGTAGCCGAAGCTCACGTTGTCGAAAACTATGTCGCCGTCCATATCGGCTTCGACGGGGTTTTCGGGCTGGTACTCGGCGGGCATATCCATAAGCTCCGAAAAGCGCTTGAAACCCGTCAGTCCGTCCTGTATCTGCTCGAACAGCGCGATAAGCGTCCTGAGCGGCGTCAACAGCATGGTTACGTACAGAATGAACGCGGTGAAGTCCGCCCCGCTTATAACGCGGTAGTAAAACAAAAGTCCGCCGCCGGCGAGCGCGAGCAAATACAGAAAGTCGTTGAACGCCGACATTCCGCCCTGAAACGCGCCCATCGCCCTATACGATTCGGAGCGCGCCTTTTTGAACCGCGCGTTGACGTCGTCGAATTTCTCGCTTTCGGAACGTTCGGCGTTGTAGGCTTTCGTAACTCTCACGCCCGAAACCGACGACTCGACTTCGGCGTTGACTTCGGCTATTTTCTTGCGCGACTCGTCGAACGCTTTGTTCATTCTCCCGCGCATTTTTATCGCGAAAAACAGCATGAACGGCACGTAGCACACGACGATGAGCGCGAGCCACCCGTTTATCAGCGCAAGCATGACGAGCGCGCCTATTATCGAAATGAACGAATTGAACAGATCCTCGGGTCCGTGGTGCGCAAGTTCCGACACTTCGAACAGGTCGTTGACTATGCGCGACATAACGTTGCCCGTCTTGTTCTCGTCGAAGAACGAAAACGGGAGCGTTTCGATATGGCGGAACAGATCGCGACGCATATCGCCCTGAATACGCACGCCAAGCACGTGTCCCCAATAGCCGACTACGAAAGTCAGTATGCTTTTGAGCGCGTATATCCCCGCAAGCGCCACCGCCCAGACTATCAACAGCCGCAGATTCTGATTCGGCACGTACTCGTTCATTATGTTGCGCGCGATCATCGGATAAAACATATTGCAGACCGAGATCGTAAACGAACAGATAAGGTCCGTTATAAACAGCTTTCGGTGCGGTTTGTAGTAAGAAAAAAATCGCCTGATGAGTTTCACAAAATATCTCTCCTGTCCCGTTTTCCGCTCCTATTATACCATAAATCGAAAAAATCGGCAAGCGCAAAAATCAAAAAGCAGTCGGATATAATTCAACCGAATATAAAATGCGGATACAACCTTGACATTTGTATCCGCTTATTTCGTTCTACGCTAAAAGATTTTGATTTTGTTGTTATTACATAATAAAGGATTCATTAAATGACTACATATTGCGTGGACGAAATACATATATTATTTTACAGTAAAAAACATATAATGTCAAGCGTTTCCACCTGGAAACTAATTATTTTCTTTTCCGTTTTATAATTTTGTAAAACGTTTACCGTTGGAAACGATATTATGAAATTGATTGAAGCCGTAGGTATAAGACTTGACAATTTGATCAAGGCAAAAGAAAACTTTACCGAATACGAATTGGCAAAGCAAGCGGGAATGCCGCGTTCAACGGTATGGAAGTTGATCCATCCCGACTTGACGCGCGTAAAAACGGTAAAACTCGATACTTTATATCAACTTGCGGACACTCTCGGCATAAGTCTTAAAGAATTCTTCGACGACGCGATTTTCGACGAGATCAGCGACTGAAAGTTCCGATATGAAATAATTCCGTTATGCCAGTATTCTTTTAATAGTCCATATCCTAACTTTTAAGTTAAATTTTCGTAAAATCAATCTACTTGTAATAATGGTGGGTGCGTTGCTACTGCTTTATGCAATGAGTTAGAAAAAGGCTTTTCAGAAATTAAAACTTATTCTTCAATTACGGCAAAGCCGTTTTTTGAAAGTCGCGGGTATGCCGTAGTTAAGGCACAAGAAGTAGAGCGTTTAGGCGTTAAATTGAAAAATTATGAAATGCAAAAGAAAAACGCAACCTAATATTCGAATAAGGTTGCGTTTGGCGCGCCATGAGGAGTTCGAATCCCCAACCTTTGGTTCCGTAGACCAACGCTCTATCCAATTGAGCTAATGGCGCATAGCTTGAATTTTTTCAAGCTAAATAAGTATAATCTTTTATGCGCATTTTGTCAACCGATTTCGGGGGTTCGGGGAAAAAATCAGTACTCGCAGACTACGATGCGCTTCACCTGCAGCAAATTCATTTCCATTCCCGCGCGGCGGAGTTTGCGTTTTACGGCGGAACGCGCGGCGACGCGACTCGACACTTTGCGGCGCTTTTCTTCGACGCCCGTTTTCGTATAGTTCAGAACGGCGGCTTTGCGCGGAATGAAACGCGAATCGGAAACGGCTACGAATACCGCATAATTTTTGCCCCATATTTGCAGATAACGGTTCAGTTTCTTCGAGTTGCGGCGCGTAAACCTGAGCCCGTCGAAATTCACGAAAACCGTTTTCGTCGTGATATCGAGCTTTGCCGCAAGCGAAGCCGCGCGGTAATCTATGATATCGAGCGTTCCCATTTTCGCGCAAACGTTCTTCTTTATCCCCGCGCTTTTCAGCATGCCCTTTATCGCGTCGAGCCTGAGCGGCAAATTCGATCTCAGCGCGCGGGAGTACGCTATAAACTGACCGAGCCGCGTGTTCGAAAACGGCACCGTTCCCGTTACCACGTACAACTTCCCGTCGAGCGTGAAAGTCGCAAGCACTTCGTCGTTGTCCGCGCACACCGAGCTTTCCGCACTCTGCGCCCGAAACGCCCGCCTTTTCGCGGCTATATCACCTATACAATACGTTATCATACGGGTAATTATCGACAAGAAGAAAAAAAATAAACGTAAAGGGGAAGCCGACAATAAGGATAATTTTACTTGTCATTTCGACCGAAGCGAGCGATAGCGAACGAAGCGGAGAAATCGCTTTGAT
>DBEXQE010000370.1:0-7023 GCA_048167245.1 Christensenellales bacterium
CGCGGGGCTTTTCGCGTGCAGGTCGTCGAACATATCGACCACTTCGGACGGCTTGTAAATAACGATGTTCATGAGCTTGTCCGAGAAATAGTCGCGCTGATCTTCGGTGATTATGCCGTTCTCGACTGCGTACGTTACGAGCGGCTCCAAAACGGCGTCGGGGTTCTGCATTTCGTCGATCGCGTCGGTGTCTATCTCGTACTGAACGTAGTCGGTCAATTTCAACTCGTCGAGTATAAGATTTCGAGCGTAGATCACGTCGAGATCGTCGAGAAGCAGGTGCGCCTGCGCGTAGTAGAGTAATTTTTCAATACTCGGGTAGATGATCATTTTGTTTTCTCCTATATATAATATTTTGATTTTTGACTTTTTAATGCGGTTTTACTACGTCCATAAACTTTTCGATCGGGAAAAATTTCCACGGAACTTCGTCGTCGGGCGGGAAAACCTTGAACACGAGCCGCTCTTTCGTAGTCGGGTGCAGGAACGACAGCTTGTACGCCCACAGCGCGAGTTTATGCCCTTTCGCGAGCGTGTCGCCGCCGTACTTCGCGTCGCCGAATATAGGCGCGCCCGCGCCCGCGAGCTGAACTCTCGCCTGGTGCGATCTGCCCGTTATCAGCTTTATATCAACGAGCGCGACTTCGCCCGAGATATCGAGCACCTTGTAGTCGAGTTCGGCTTTCTTCGCGCCGTCTATCTTCGCGGGAACTCTGCGGACTATGTTCTCCTTTTCGTCCTTTATAAGGTAGTCCGTGAGCCGCGCCTGTCTGTCGCGCGGTGCACCCACCGTTACGGCGAAATATTTCTTTTCGAACTCGCCCGAAACGATTTGCGCGCAGAGCCTTTCGGCGGCTTTCGAAGTCTTGGCAAACACCATAACGCCGCCCGTCGGTCTGTCGAGCCTATGAACGAGCCCGATATAAACGTTGCCCGGCTTGCCGTACTTCTCCTTTACGTACTCTTTCACGTACGTAAGCATATCCTTATCGCCCGAGCTGTCCGCCTGGGTCGGGATATTCTGCGGTTTGAGAACGACTATTATATGATTGTCCTCGTATAAAATTTTCAGAAAATCTTTATCCATTTTTTTCGAGTATGGTATGGGTTTCCTTATCAACTTTACTTATTTACTTACCTATATAAATCGCCGAATTGCCGCAAGGGAGAACAATATCGGACTGCTCGGTAGACAGACAAACTTCGTAACTTTCGTACTTGCCCGCCCTGCCGCCGAGCGCTATCCGCAGAATGTTCTGCATAACGCTCGCCTGCAAGCCCGTAGTGTAGCTGTTGATCAGAAAGAACAGCGGGTCGTCCGACAGAACGTCTTTCGTCAGCGACACGAGCGAGAATATCCCGTCTTCTATCTTCCAGGTCTCGCCGCCCGGACCGCGCCCGTACGACGGCGGATCCATTATAACGGCGTCGTAACGGTTGCCGCGCTTTATCTCGCGCATAACGAACTTCTTGCAGTCGTCTATAATGTAGCGGACCCTGTCCTGCGGGATCTCGGAAAGAGCGCAATTTTGTTTGGCTCTGTCCACCATTCCTTTCGCCGCGTCTACGTGCGTTACTTTCGCGCCCGCTTTGGCGCAGGCTACCGTCGCCCCGCCCGTGTACGCGAACAAGTTGAGCACTCTGATCTCGCGGTTTGCGCCCTTTATGAGCACCGACGTTTTGTCCCAGTTCACGGCCTGTTCGGGAAAAAGTCCCGTATGCTTGAAACCCATCGGCTGAATAAGGAATTTCAAGTCGTTGTAACTTACCGTCCAGCTCTCGGGAAACTTTTTCAGCGTTACCCAATGTCCGCCGCCGCTCGACGAACGCACGTAACGAGCCGAAAGCCCTTTGTACGATTTAAGGTCGAACGGAGCGTCCCAGATCGTCTGCGGATCGGGTCGGAGCAACACGACGTCGCCCCAACGCTCCAATTTTTCGCCGCCGCCGGTCGCTATGACGGAATAGTCTTTCCAGGAAGAGCAGATCATTACAGTTTCTTGACCGCCAACGTAACTTTTTTGCCGTTTATATCCCATTCCTTGCCGCCGCTTGCGCCTACGGAAATTTTCTCCGCGAGCGTGTCGGCTTTTATGCTCTCGCCGCTCTTGCCGAACACTTCGTCGATATCGTCGTCGCCGTCGTAGGATATCTCGATATGATCCGTTACGTCGAAACCGCTTTCCTTGCGCATGGTCTGAATTTTGCTGACTATCTCGCGCATGTAGCCTTCCAGAATAAGCTCGCGCGTAAGATGCGTGTCGAGAACGGCTACAAGACCGTTGCCCGACGCGACCGCGTAGCCTTCGGGACTCTTTACGTTTATCAGCAGATCGTCTTTCGTAAGTTCGACTTCGCTGCCGTCCGCCGAGAACTTGCAAACGCCGTTCGCGTTGACTTCTTCGACGACCTTTTTGCCGTTCGCACCGAGATACACGCGGATCGAATTCAGCAGTTTTCCGTACTTAGGACCGACCGTTTTGAGTTGCGGTTTGACTTCGTAGTCGGAATACTGCGATACGTCGGAAGCCGTTTCTACGCTCTTTACGTTGAGTTCGTCGGCTATTACGCCGCGAAGTTCTTCGCCTATTTCCGCCGCCGTTTCGCCCGAGATTATAAGGCGCGGGAGCGGCTGACGGTTCTTGATCTCGACGCTGTTTCTCGCGGCTCTGCCGAGTACCGCCGCGTTCTGAACGACCGACATTCCGCTTTCGAGCTTCTTGTCGATATACTTTTTGTTTGCTTTCGGGAATTCGGTCAGATGTACCGATTCGGGCGCGTTCTTATCTACCGACAGAACTATGTTTTTGTATATGCTCTCCGCCATGAACGGCGTAAAAGGTGCGGTAAGGCGCGTGAGAGTTTCGAGCACCGTGTACAGCGCCATGAAAGCCGCTATCTTGTCGTCCGTCATCGCACTGCCCCAGTAGCGGTCGCGGCAACGGCGCACGTACCAGTTCGACAGCGAATCCGTAAAGTCGGTTATCGCCCTTGCGCTCTCGGTTATCTTGTATTCGTCGAGAGATTTATCAACGAAATCGACGAGCGAATTCAGCGCGGACAGTATCCACTTGTCCATAAGGCTCAGCTTACACTTTTTAAGGTCGTGCTTAGTCGGGTCGAACTTGTCGATCTCGGCGTAAAGCACGTAGAACGAATACGTGTTCCAAAGCGTGCCGAGATATTTTCTCTGAGCTTCGGAAACGGCTTCGGGATAAAATCTGCTCGGGAGCCACGGCATCGAACCCGTGTAGAAGTACCACCTTACGGCGTCCGCGCCCTGATTGTCGAGAACGCTCCACGGGTCTACCACGTTGCCCTTGTGCTTGCTCATCTTTATGCCGTTCTTGTCGTTCACGTGCCCGAGAACTATGCAGTTTTCGAACGGCGATTTGTCGAACAACAGCGTCGAGATAGCGAGCAGAGTATAGAACCAGCCGCGCGTCTGATCCACGGCTTCGGAAATAAAGTCCGCGGGGAAAGTCTTTTCGAAAATATCCTTGTTCTCGAACGGATAGTGATACTGCGCGAACGGCATCGAACCCGAGTCGAACCAACAGTCGATGACTTCGGGAGTCCTTTTCATCTTTCCGCCGCACTCGCAGTCTATCTCGATCGCGTCGACGTACGGTTTGTGAAGTTCTATGTCGCCCTTGATATGCCCGAGCTTTTTGAGTTCTTCTTTCGAGCCTATCGCATGGACCTTTCCGCAGTCCGGGCAGACCCACAGCGGCAAAGGCGTTCCCCAATAGCGCTCGCGGGAAAGTCCCCAGTCGATAACGTTTTCGAGAAAGTTGCCCATTCGCCCGCTCTTTATGCTCTCGGGGATCCAGTTGACCGAATTGTTGTTCTTTATCAGCTTGTCCTTGACTGCGGTCATCTTTATGAACCAGGTCGAACGCGCGTAATACAATAGCGGCGTGTCGCAACGCCAGCAGAACGGATAACTGTGCGTGAACATTATCTCACGGAACAACAGCCCGCGCTCTTTCAAGTTTTTGAGTATGATTTTGTCGCCGTCCTTGCAGAAAACGCCCGTAAGATCCGCCGCGTCTTTCGTGAATTTACCGCTCTCGTCGACCATCTGAACGAACGGCAGATCGTACTTTCTGCCCACGTTCGCGTCGTCTTCGCCGAATGCGGGAGCGATATGAACTACGCCCGTGCCGTCGGAAAGCGTTACGTAATCGTCGCAAGTAACGTAAAAGCAGTCCTTTTTATCCTTTTTGTAGTACGGGAAAAGCGGAACGTAGCGCGTTCCTTCGAACTCTTTGCCCTTTTTCGTTTCGATGATCTCGTACTCGTCGAAATGATTTTTAATAAGCTCGGTCGCAAGAATATACTTCTCGTTTCCGCTCTTTATGACCGAATAGTCGAACTCGGGATTAAAGCAGAGCGCAACGTTCGACGGGAGCGTCCAAGGCGTCGTCGTCCAGGCTAAAATATACGTGTTTTCCCGACCTTCGACCTTGAATTTCACGACGCACGACTTTTCTTCTACATCCTTGTAGCCCTGCGCGACTTCGTGCGACGAAAGAGCCGTTCCGCAACGCGGGCAATACGGGACTATCTTGTGTCCTTTGTAAATAAGCCCTTTGTCGAATATGGTCTTAATTGCCCACCAGACCGACTCGATATATTTGTCGTCGTAGGTTATATACGGGTTTTCCATATCCACCCAGTAACCCACGCGGTCGCTCATTTTTTCCCATTCGGACTGATATTTGAACACGCTCTCCTTGCACTTGCCGATGAACGGTTCTATGCCGTACTTTTCGATATCCTGCTTGCCGTCGAAACCGAGAACTTTCTCGACTTCGAGCTCAACGGGCAGACCGTGCGTATCCCAACCCGCTTTGCGCAGAACGTGATAACCTTTCATCGTCTTGTAACGCGGCACTATGTCTTTCATGACGCGCGTCAGAATATGCCCTATGTGCGGCTTTCCGTTAGCCGTGGGCGGTCCGTCGTAAAACGAAAACTCTTTTCCGCCTTCGTTCTTCTCGACGCTCTTTTCGAAAATTTTGTTTTTCTTCCAAAACTCGATTATCTCTTTTTCGCGCTCGACGAAATTCAAGTTGGGATTTACTTTTTCGTACATGGTCTATCTTCTCCTAAAAAAAACGACCACATGGCTGCTTGCCACCCATGGCCGTCCGCCGTCGCGCTCCGATGCGTCCGAAACAAATTCCGCCCGCCGAAACGCGCACTTGACTATATTATTATACAATCATATTCTTTCTAAGTCAATTATTTTCGGGTCGTTACGCCCGATCGGTGCAAATAAAATTATCCGCAACAAAAACTTCCCGTTGACTTGCTTTCTATGCGCATATGTAGTATAATGGTTACGTATGCAGGTAGAGAAGCGCAACGTAAACTCGATATGCCCGAATTGCTTCGGAACGCTCGACAAAAACGGGCGTTGCGGCAATTGCGCGGGAACGGCAATCGCCGACCGCTATGCTTTGGCTTTGCCGTCGGGGTCGGTTCTCGACGGGCGGTATCTTATCGGTCAGACGCTCGGCGTGGGCGGGTTCGGCATAACCTATCGCGCTTGGGACATGAAAACGAGTACCTGCGTAGCCGTTAAGGAATTTTTTCCGAAAGGCTATACGACGAGAATTCCCGGTTCGAACGCCGCAACGGTTACCGACCCGAAATACGTGTATCAGTTCAGCCACTGGATGAGCGCGTTCGTGCACGAAGCGCAGATATTAACGAGTATCAAGTCTATGCACGGAATAGTCAGGCTCCTGGGATTTTTTCAGCAGAACAACACGGCTTATATAGTCATGGAGTTTCTGGACGGCGTGTCGCTTAGGCAATATCTGAACATGCGCGGCAAACGCATACCGTTGAGAGAAGCTCTCAACATCATGCGCCCCGTTCTCGATTCGCTGTTCATGCTTCATCAGCACGGGATAATCCACAAGGACATAAGTCCCGAAAACATAATAGTCGTTAAAAACCGATACGTAAAACTTATAGACTTCGGAGCGGCAAGCGCTTTTGCCGACAACACCGCAAAACCGTACGTCGTATTGAAATCGGGCTACTCGCCTGCAGAGCTTTACTCTCCGGGTTCGCCGCAAGGTCCTTGGTCGGACGTGTACGAAGCCGCCGCAACGCTGTACACTTGCATTACGGGCAGCGTTCCGCCGAGCGCTCCCGTGCGCCGAAAGGCGGACAACCTTATCCGCCCGTCGCGCTTCGGAATTAAAATTCCGCTCGTCGTGGAAAACTGTCTGCTCCGCGCCCTTTCCGTAGAGCCGAGCGCGCGCTTCAACAATATGGGTTCGTTCATTCAAACGCTGTACGGCGAATTTCTGCCGCGAATATAATAAAATCAAACGCAAAAACAAGGGACTGTTCCGCTCGGGCAGTCCCTTTATTTTTTATGAAACGGCGAAAAAGTGTGTCCGTTCTGTTAACCCCGCTGTTTTAAGGGGGGTTCGGCGTTTACATTTTGGGTCGCGGGCATTATAATTTTATTATGGGCAATCGGCTAAGAGAACTCAGAGAATCGAAAGGTCTTTCGCAAACGCAGTTGGCTATCAAACTTTACGTAAGCAAAGAATGTATTTCTCACTACGAAAACGAAACCAGACACCCTTCGTACGACTACCTTAAACGATGCGCCGAATTTTTCGACGTATCGTTGGATTTTCTGCTTGCCGTGAGAAAAGAAAAAACCGACGATATAAACACGGCGATCCTTATCAAAGTACTCAGAAATATAGGAGCGCGCGATTTCACCGACGCGGAACTCAACGAATACGCGGAAGTCATGAAAAAGACCGCCGCCGAAATTCTCGGTCGCCGCGGCGACAAGCAGTAAGAAACGGGAACTACTTTAATTCGCGCATCAAAAGGTTCACCATATTTTCGTTTGCCGCTTTTTCGCTGAAAAAAGCGTCTTTTAAGTTGTACGTTTTTACGGCTGTATGTTCGTATAAAATCACCGCATCGCCGTCTGCTTTCCCGTTGCATGCGATCAATGCCGCAACGCAAAAAACGGTC
>DBEXQE010000371.1:0-2044 GCA_048167245.1 Christensenellales bacterium
AAATTTATTCTACTTATCTTCGCATAGACGAAAGAGAAATTCCGCTTACCGAAACGCTTAAAGACCAAACCGCGTGGTTTTCGGAGTTTTACCCTTCGCCCGAACGCTACCCCGCTTGCTGCGACGACGCGCTTTATTCCACTTGGTACAATTTTCATCAGCATCCGTCGGATAAAAAACTGCTTTCCGAACTCGAACTCGCGGCAAAACTCGGATTTAAGACCGTTATAATAGACGACGGATGGCAATACGACGGCGACGGAACGTCCGATTACATAGACTGCGGCGATTGGGCTTTTTCGAAAGAAAAATTTCCCGACCCCGCAGGTTTCGTGAAAAAAGTTCACGATCTCGGAATGAAAGCTGTGCTTTGGTTTCCCGCTCCGTTCGTCGGTTTTAACACGAACGCATACAAAAAGTTCAAAGACAAACTTTTATACGAAACGGGACGAATGACGAAAGACGGCGGAGCCATAAACGCCGGAATTCTCGACGTGCGTTACAAGTGCGTCCGCGATCATATAATAGACACCGTAAAGTCGCTTATGCGGTACGGTTTCGACGGTATGAAAATAGATTTCGTCGATTGGTTCGCCGTAAAAGACGAGACGCCGCCGTATAACTCGAAAATGGACGAACGTTACGTTTCCGACGCGTGCGTGAAATTTATGTCGGAACTCTACTGCGGCATTAACGACATAAAACCCGACGCTATGGTCGAGTTCAGACAAAACTACGTGGGCCCCAGCATAACGAGATTTTGCAATATGCTCAGAGTCGCCGACTGTGCTTTCGATTCAGTTACGAACAGAATAGGCATAGCAGATATGAGAATGCTCGATTACAATCTCGCCGTCCATTCGGATATGCTGTATTGGGCAAAGACCGAAACCGCCGAAAACGTAGCCAAACAGCTGTTATACATTGCGTTCGGAGTGCCGCAAATTTCGGTTCTTTTGAAAGAAATTCCCGAAAGTCATACTGCTATTTTGAAAAACTTTATTTCGTATTGGACGACTAACCGAGATATTCTGCTTCACGGAAAATTGACGACCGAAGGCTCGGATTGCACTTACTCCGCTCTGTATACCGAAGGGAAAAATAAAAATATCGTCGCGCTGTATCTTAAAAACGATCTTGTATATTCGGGCAAAGCGACGGATGTTTTGAACGCTTCGCGCTCGGAAACGGTTTATATGGATTTGGGCGACCGTTCTATTCGCGTAAAAGTTTTCGATTTAACGGGAAACATCGTTTCGGAACAAACCCTGTCGGGCATAAACGCCGTAAAAATTCCTATCGGCGGCAGAGCCGAACTTATATAAAATTTCAAATATTCAAAAGCACTACGGCGATACCGCCGCATATAACGCCTATTATCTGACGCTTTAAGAGCTTTTCTTTCAGTGCCAAAACGGAAAGCAAAAATGATAGAACTATCTTAACGCCCGCCGCCGTCGGCGATTCTATCGAAATGGGAATCGTTAAAAAAGCAAGCATTTTGAACGCATTGGTCGCGCCGTTCGCAAGCCCCGCTATGCTCGCATAAGGCATACTGCGCGCCAATATGCCGAAACTTTTCTTTCCGTCCGAAATGCAGCCGACCGCGAAAGACGCCAAGCTCGAAAACCCGAGAGTTATCATCATAAATTCGTTCGTTACCTTATTTTCGAACCGAATTTGTTGCATTCTTTGCGTTATGCCGAAGATACCCGCACAGATAACGGATATTACTATAAACAATACCCAGAGAAATGATTTTTTCTTTTTTTCGTCTTCTTCCGTCTTTTCGCCGCGCACGAAAAACAGCGAAACGGCAATAAGCACAAACCCGACATATGTAGTCCACTCGACTTTCTCTTTCAAAAATATAAGCCCGTACAGCATCGTTATTACGAGCGAATACGACAAAATGAGCATAGTCAGCGCATACGGTCCGTTTTTCAGCGCGAAAAACGTAAATACCGACGCCGTACAGTAAGCGGCTCCGGCGACAAAAGCGTACGGCAACATTTGCACCGTAAACGTAAGCCCCGACCTATCC
>DBEXQE010000372.1:0-2008 GCA_048167245.1 Christensenellales bacterium
AAACTGAAATGGCAAAAAAAATCACGGCTATGGTCAAGTTGCAGTTGCCCGCGGGCAAGGCAACCCCGGGACCGCCTGTCGGTTCGTCGCTCGGACCTCACGGCATCAACATTCCGGGCTTTACCAAGGAGTTCAACGAAAAGACGAAAGGTCAGGAGGGACTTATCATCCCCGTAGTGATCAGCATTTACGCAGACCGTTCGTTCACGTTCGTACTCAAAACCCCTCCGGCTGCCGTTCTTATCAAGAAAGCGTGCGGTATCGAAAGCGGATCCGCAAAGCCGAACAAGGACAAGGTGGCTAAGATCACGAAAGATCAGATCAAGGAAATCGCAACGCTTAAAATGCCCGATCTTAACGCGGCAAGTTTGGAAGCCGCTATGAGCATGGTTGCGGGAACTGCGCGCTCTATGGGCGTTACGGTAACGGATTAGGAGGGCGCCGAATATGAAACACGGAAAGAAATATAACGAAAGCGTTAAGGTCATCGACGTTTCCAAATCGTTCGAACCCGCAGACGCAATGAAAAACGTAGTCGAATCGGCTAAGGCAAAGTTCGACGAAACGATAGAACTTCACGTTCGTTTGGGCGTAGACCCGCGCCAGGCAGACCAGCAGGTCCGCGGCACCGTCGTACTTCCGAACGGAACGGGTAAAAAAGTTCGCGTTCTCGTTATCGCAAAGGGCGAGAAAGCCGACATAGCGGAAAAAGAAGGCGCGGATATCGTAGGCGCGGAAGAGATCATCGCAAAGATCCTGAACGAAAACTTCCTTGATTTCGACGTCTGCATAACTTCGCCCGATATGATGGGTCAGATGGGACGCGTGGCTAAGATCTTGGGACCTAAGGGTCTTATGCCTTCGCCGAAGTCGGGAACCGTTACGATGGATATAGCAAAGGCTATCCGCGATACAAAGGCAGGTAAAGTCGAGTACCGCGTGGACAAGACGGCTATCATTCACTGCCCGTTAGGCAAGAAGTCGTTCGGAGCCGATAAGTTGCTCGAAAACTTCAACGCGCTCATGGACGCTATCGTAAAAGCCAAGCCCGCCGCCGCTAAGGGAACGTATATCAAATCGGTATACACCGCAAGCACGATGGGTCCCGGACTCAAAGTAAATTTCAGAGCTTAAACTTAAAATCAGCCTGATACTACAAATCGCAAAAATGCGAATTTATTTCGGATTTTTGCCCTACTCAAAGTTCGCCCAAGTCGGGTCAAGCAAGCAAGGCGCTTTGCGCCTATGCGTAGCGCCGACTTGCGTTTGGGCGACAATGCCGCAGACAACAAGCGAGATCGCAGGATCTCTTAAATCGCTAACGGCGGGCTTGTCGAGGTAGAAAACCGTTTTTGAAGCATTTTCAAAAAGTTTTTTCGAACCCCGCGAGTTTCTACGGCTTACGGGGTTTGTTTTATCGGTGAAATACATTAAAACAAGGAGGTAAAACAATGTCTAAGGAAAGTATTGCGATAAAAGAAAAAGCAGTTGCGGAAATTCAGGAAAAGATACAAAAGGCGAAATCCGTAGTGCTTGTCGACTACCGCGGACTTACCGTCAGCGAAGATACGGCTATGCGTAACGAACTGCGCGCCGCAAACGTGGAATACAGAGTTCTCAAAAACCGTCTTGTATTGCGCGCAATGAACGCCGCGGGTTATGAAGGTTTCGACTCGATTCTCGAAGGACCCACCGCAGTTGCGTTCGGCTATGACGACCCGATCGCTCCCGCGAAAATTCTCGTCGACAGCGCGGCTAAGTTCAATAAAATGGCCGTTAAAGGCGGTATAATCGAAAACAAAAAAGCCGACGAAAACGAAGTCAAGGCGTTCGCCAAGATACCCGCGAAACCCGTTCTTATCGGTCAATTGCTCGGTCTTCTCACGAATCCTATGCGTTCGCTGGCTGTGGCTATGAGCGAGATCGCCAAAAAGCAAGCATAATCACGGCAGTCTATACAGGCACGTAAAGCGACTACGTGCAACGCGTCAACTCGATTGCGTATGCT
>DBEXQE010000373.1:0-9178 GCA_048167245.1 Christensenellales bacterium
GAAGCGGAAACTGCGAATTGCAAAAGCTTAGCCGCGAATACAACTGCGACGAAACGGCTTACGACGGAGAGAGAAAAAAGCACGTTATCGACGATAACAACCCTTATCTTATCCGCGACAACAACAAGTGTATTCTTTGCCGCAGGTGCGTAGCGGTCTGCAACAAGATCCAGAGCGTAGGCGTTATAGGCGCCAACAAGCGCGGTTTCGACACCACGATAGGTTGCGCTTTCGGCAAAACGCTCGACGAAGTGCCTTGCGTTGCTTGCGGACAGTGTATCAACGTTTGTCCCGTAGGCGCGCTCAGAGAACGCGACGATACCGACGAAGTGCGCGAAGCCATAGCCGATCCCGATAAGTACGTTATAGTCGGAACGGCTCCGTCCGTCCGCGTTGCGCTCGGCGAAGAATTCGGCTATCCGATAGGTAAGGACGTGGAAGGCAAAATGGTCGCCGCGTTGAAGCGCATGGGCTTCGATAAAGTGTTCGACGTAGATATGGCGGCGGATATGACGATCATGGAAGAAGGCACCGAGTTTTTGGAAAGACTCAACGACAAGAACGCCGTCCTGCCGATGATCACGAGTTGCTCGCCGGGTTGGATAAGATATATCGAGTTCTATTATCCCGAATTGTTGCCGCACCTGTCGTCGTGCAAGTCGCCTCAGCAGATGTTCGGCGCGATAATGAAAACCTATTATGCCGAAAAGTTCAATATCGATCCCGCCAAAATGGTCGTGGTCGCCGTGATGCCTTGTATAGCCAAGAAAGCCGAGAAATTGCGCGACCATCAGTCCGCAAGCGGTTATCCCGATATAGACATTGCGATCACGACGCGCGAACTTGCAAGACTTATCAAGTCTTACGGACTCGATTTCGACAAGTTGCCTGACGAAGCGTTCGACGATCCGATAGGCGAAGGCAGTACCGCCGGTCTTATATTCGGCGCTACGGGCGGCGTTATGGAAGCGGCGCTCAGAACGGTTGCCGAAACGGTAATGAAAAAGCCGCTCGAAAAGGTCGATTTCAAAGCCGTTCGCGGAGTGGAAGGCATAAAGACGGCTACCGTCGACTTGGGCGAAAAGAAAGTCAAAGTCTGCGTGGCAAGCGGTCTTGCGAATGCGAAGAAAGTTCTCGAAGATATCAAGAGCGGAAAAAACGACTGTCAGTTCATAGAAATAATGTCTTGTCCCGGCGGTTGCGTAAACGGCGGCGGACAACCCATTCAGCCTTCGTCCGTCCGCAACGCGACGGATATAAGAGCCGACAGAGCAAAGGCTATTTACAAGTCCGACGCGAAGGGTAAGATCAGAAAGTCGCACGAGAACCCTGTTGTAAAGACGCTTTATAAGGATTATTTCGGCAACCCCGGAAGTCATAAAGCGCACGAGATATTGCATACGCAATACGTAGCGAGAAAGAAATTCGACGAATAAAAGAGAATAGTCCGAGGGCTTTTGACCTTCGGACTTTCCCAAAATTATAAGGGAGTTGCAACGGGTTTGAAAGGCGCGCTGATCTTCAATAAATACTACCGCGACGACGGAATGGACTATATAAAGAGCCGTCTTTCGCAAGTATTTTCTTTTTTCGGCGCAGTTCTCGAAACTCCCGAGATCTACGCGTCGTTCTCTCTTGCGGAGCGTGAAAAAGAAGTAAGAAAGTACGATTTCGCGCTGTTTTTCGATAAGGATATCCCGCTTGCGAGATTTTTCGAGAGAAACGGCGTAAGGGTGTTCAATTCGAGTAAGACGCTCGCTCTGTGCGACGATAAGGAACTTACGTACTCCGCAGTAGCCCGCACGGGCGTGAGAATTCCTAAAACTCTGTCGTGTCCGCTGTTGTACGACGTGAACGACGCAAACGACGGGAGATTTTTGGGCGAAGTGAAAAGCGCGCTGTCGTTCCCGACAGTCGTCAAGGAAAACGTGGGAAGTCAGGGCAGGCAAGTTTATCTCGCCCGCAACGAAACTGAGCTTAAAGAGCTTTATACGCGCTTAAAACGTATCCCGCATATGTATCAGGAGTTTATAGCGGGAAAACCCGGCAGCGATACGCGAGTTTATATAGTCGGCGGGAAAGCCGTGTTCGCGGTGAAGCGCGAGAACACCACCGACTTTAGATCGAACGTTTTTCTCGGCGGAAACATGCGGAAAACCGATCTGCGCGCCGACTTGGTTTCGCGGGCGGAGAAGATCGCGGACGCGCTCGGTCTGGAATACGGTTCGGTCGATTTTCTCGGCGAAGAAGCCGAAGTTTTCTCGGAAGCGAACTCAAACGCGTATCTGAAAACGGCGGAAAATCTCGGAGCTTCTCTTGCCGAAAGTCTGGCAAAGTACGTAACGGAGCAGATTTATGGAACTGAAAAGTAACGTAGAAAAAGTCAGAGAAAATATAACGAAAGCGCTTGCGGGAACGGGCAGGAGCCTTGACGATATAAAGATAGTCGCGGCTACGAAAACGGTCGAGTGCGAAAGGATAAACTTGTTGCCGTCGCTCGGAATAAGCGTCGCGGGCGAAAACAAGGTGCAGGAGCTTTTGGACAAGTACGAGCGTTGCAACGGCGTCGAGTGGCACTTTATCGGTAACTTGCAGACGAATAAAGTGAAGTATATTATCGACAAGGTGTCGCTCATACATTCGCTCGACAGGGTATCGCTCGCCGACGAAATAGACAGACAAGCCGCCAAAGCGAAAAAGACGGTCGACGCTCTGATAGAAGTTAATATCGGACGAGAAGTGTCGAAAGGCGGCGTTCTCGAAGAAGATCTGCTCGGGTTGGAAGATCACGTTCTTTCGAAAAAGAATATACGGCTCAAAGGACTTATGGCAGTGTTGCCGATAGGCGCGGACGAAAGTTTGTACGCAAGAATGAAAGAGCTGTACGACGGATTAAGGCAAAGAGTCGGAGAGCAGATAGACACGCTTTCCATGGGAATGTCGGGCGATTACGAGATCGCCGTGCGAGCGGGCGCGAATATGATTAGGCTCGGGAGCGTTCTGTTCGGAAACAGGGTGTATAATAAGTAAGAAAAACGTTAAATTGTATAAACTCTGATTTAAGAGAGGTGCAATATGGGAAAAACGGACGAATTTTTCAGAAACGGAAGAAACTACCGCGGAAAAAACAATTTCGAGTATTACGAAGATACTCACAACGAAAACGGCGAATATACGGGATCCCGCAGGGAACCCGATTTCGGTTTCGACTTTTCTCAGACGCCGACGATGAAAAAGTCGGAAGGCATGCCTTTGCCGAATCAGTCCGATTATATTTCGCCGCGGCACTATCAGAACGTAGTCGTTTACGAGCCGAAAAGTCCCGACGACGTTCAGACTCTCATAGACTACATGAAGCGGCGCGAACCCGCGATAATAAATCTCGATAACGTCGATCCGCCTACCGCGCAGAGAATACTCGATTTTACGAGCGGCGCGATCTACGCGCTTAACGGTAGCGTTCACAGAATAGCAAGCAATATATTTTTGCTCTCACCCGAGGGCGTGGAGATAACGGTGCCGTATGTTCCGACGGGAGTGTAACGACAATTTCAGACAAAAGCTCGAAAGTGGCTTTAAGCGGACGATTGCCTATCTGAAAATCGCTCGGGTAGAGTGGATCGTCATTTTGGGCGTGCTTGTTCTCGATCTGTTTTCAAAATTTCTCGTCGAGAAGCTGATGGAAGAATATCAGTCCGTCCGGCTCATTCCGAATTTCTTATACTTCACTTTCGTATATAACGACGCCGCCGCGTTCGGTTCGTCTTTCGGGCTTGAAAAACTTATCGGAACGGTGGGCGTAAGGGTAGTATTTTTGATCGTAACCGCCGTCGCGCTCGGATTTTTCTTCGTATTTTTATATAGGTTCAAGCGCGGGCATATATTGGCTAAGCTCTCGCTCGCGCTCATCATTGCGGGCGCGCTCGGGAATTTCTGGGACAGACTTTTTATAGGCAAAGTCAGAGATTTCGTCGAAATAGTCTATTTCGGACTCGATCTGCCGTTGCTCGGCAAGAGTTTCGCGATTTTCAACATAGCCGACGTCGCGTTGACCGTGGGCGTTGTTTTGTTTGCCGTTTACTTTATATTCAAGTATAAACCCGGCAAAAGCGATTTCGTAGGACCCGTTATGCCCGAAGCCGAAACGTCGACGGCGGAGCAGCCCGAAGAACCGCAGTGCGCGAAACAGGAGCGGGAAGAACCTAAGCCCGAAGTTTCGCAAGAAGATACCGAGAAAGGAGAAAGCGAGCATGACGGTTGACCTGTACGTTGCGGAAGTCGGCGGCGACAGGCTCGACGTGTTTGCCGCCGAAAAATCGGGACTTACGCGCTCGTATATAAAACAGCTTATCTCCGCGGGCAACGTTATGCTCAACGGCGAAACGGTAAAGAGCGGCGCGACGGTCAAAGCGGGCGACAAGGTGCAAGTTACCGTTCCCGATCCGATAACGGAAATAGTTCCGCAGGATATCCCGCTCGATATTTTGTACGAAGACGACGATATCGCAGTTATAAACAAACAGCAGGGGCTTACCGTTCACCCGGGCGGCGGCGCGGAAGACAATACGCTCGTAAACGCGCTCATGTTCCGATTGAAGTCGCTCTCGTCGATCAACGGCGTAGTGCGCCCCGGGATAGTTCACAGGCTCGATAAGGATACGAGCGGCGTTATGGTAATAGCCAAGAACGACGAAGCGCATTTGTCGCTCGCGGCGCAGTTCGAAAACCGCACGGCGGAGAAAATTTATACGGCTCTGCTCGAAGGCGTGATAAAAGAAAACGGCGGCGAGATAAAAACTTTTATAGACCGCAACCCAAAGGACAGAAAACTCATGTGCGTCGCTCCGACGGGCAGAGAAGCGATAAGCTACTACGAAATAGTCGAACGCTTTGCGGAAAACTGCCTTGCGCTGTTTCGGATAAAGACGGGAAGAACGCATCAGATCCGCGTGCATGCCAAATATATCGGGCATCCCGTCGTCGGAGATAAACAGTACGGCTACAAAAAGCAGAAATTCAATCTCGAAGGTCAACTTCTGCATGCGGGATCGCTTACGATAACGCACCCGAGAACGGGTGAGAGAATGACTTTTTCGGCGCCGCTTCCGGATTATTTTCAAAGAGTTCTGGACGTATTGCGAAAAAAAGGAGCGTAATTATGCGGTTTAAGGCTAACGTAATGGACGAGCGGCAAATGCGGAGAACGCTTATCCGCATGAGCCATGAGATAATCGAGAAGAACAGGGGCGTGGATCGCATGATATTCGTCGGGATCCAGCGCCGCGGGGTAGCCATCGCGAAAGAAATGGCGCAGATCATCAAAGCGGTCGAGAACGAGAACGTTCCCGTCGGGACGATCGATATAACGCTGTACCGCGACGATCTTACGCTCGAAACGGAGATCCCGCAGGTCAACGAAACGGATCTGCCGTTTCCGATAACGGACTCGAACGTTATAATAGTAGACGACGTGCTGTATACGGGACGGACGGTCCGCGCGGCAATGGAAGCCGTAGCCGCGACGGGCAGACCCAAGACCATTCAGCTTGCGGTGCTTATCGACAGGGGCAACAGAGAACTTCCGATCGGCGCAAACTATATAGGTAAAACGCTTTCGACTACGCGCGACGAGCTTGTGTCCGTAAGCGTAAAGGGAATAGACGGCGTTTCGTCCGTCGATATATACGGACTGAGCGATAACGATTGACAAAGGCAAAGGAGCAATATCCGTGCATAAAAGAAAAGATTTATTGGGACTTAAAGATCTGGCGGCGGAAGAGATCGAAGAAATTCTCGCCCGCGCCGTCGAAATGCGAAAGTTGCTCGAAAAGAACGTAAGAAAGACGGAGCATCTGCAAGGCAAAAGCGTCGTTACGTTGTTTTACGAGAACAGCACGAGAACGCGCACGTCGTTCGAAGCCGCGGCAAAGATAACGGGCGCGACTACTACGTCGATCTCCGCGCAGAGTTCGAGCGTAACGAAAGGCGAAACGCTCATCGACACGGGGCGCAATCTCGACGCGCTGTTGACGGATATAATAGTTATCCGTCATTCGATGTCGGGCGCGCCGCACTTACTTGCTAAGAACGTAAAGGCGAGCGTCGTAAACGCGGGCGACGGAATGAACGAACATCCGACGCAGGCGCTGTTGGATATTTTCACGATGAAGAACGCGTTCAACTCAGTAAAAGGGCTTAAAGTCGTAATTGCGGGCGATATAAAGTATTCGCGCGTCGCAAGGAGCAATATCTGGGGCTTAAACAAGCTCGGCGCGGACGTAACCGTGGTTGCTCCCAAAACGCTTTTGCCGCAGGAGATCGAGAGCATGGGTTGCAAGGTAAGTTGCAATATAGACAAAGCGGTCGAAGGCGCGAACGTTATAATGGGACTAAGGCTTCAACTCGAACGCCAGCAGTCGGGGCTGTTCCCGAGCGTTGCCGAATATCACAAGTATTTCGGCATAAACGAAAGCAGATTGAGTCTGGCGGACAGTAACGCGCTCGTTATGCACCCCGGACCCGTGAACCGCGGCGTAGAGATGACGAGCGGAGTTATAGACGGCGATAACAGCGTGATATTGGAACAGGTTACAAACGGCGTGGCGGTCAGAATGGCCGTTCTCGATATGCTCGCGGAAAACCGTCGCCCGACAGGAGTGAATTGATATGTTACTGATCAAAAACGGATACGTAGTGTTAAAGGACGGCGTCGACGATCTCGACGTTCTGATCGACGGCAAGAAAATCGTTAAGTTGGAGCCGCATATAGAAGAAGAAAGCGGTTTCGACGTTATAGACGCGTCGTCGCTCGCCGTTATCCCGGGGCTTGTGGACATGCACTGTCATTTGCGCGAGCCGGGGCTTGAATACAAGGAAGATATCGACAGCGGGTCGCGCGCGGCTCTGCACGGCGGATTTACTTCCGTGGCGTGCATGCCGAACACTAAGCCCGTGATCGACAATGCGAGCCTTGTGAAATACGTTACCGACAGGGGCGTTGAAGTGGACAATGCGAAAGTCTACTGCATAGGCGCGATAACGAAAGGGCAAGACGGAAAGGAACTTGCGGAAATGGCGTCGATGAAAGCCGCGGGAGCAGTTGCGTTCAGCGACGACGGAAAGCCCGTAAGCGACGCGAACATGATGCGGCTCGCGCTCGAATACGCCGATTCTTTTTCGGCGCTTCTGATATCGCACTGCGAAGATACGAGCTTGGCGGCGGGCGGAGTCGTCAACGAAGGCTTTAACGCGACCGTTTCGGGGCTTAAAGGCATTTCGCGCGCGGCGGAAGAAGTCATGGTCGCCCGCGATATAATCTTAGCCGAAACATTGGGCACGAGAATTCATATAGCGCACGTCAGCACCCGCGGAAGCGTGGAACTTGTTCGGCAAGCCAAACGCCGCGGCGTAAAGGTTACTTGCGAAACCTGCCCGCATTATTTTTCGGCGACGGACGACGAAATACTCTCTTATAACACGAACGCGAAAATAAATCCGCCGCTTAGGACGGAAAGCGACGTGGCGGCTATAATAGAAGGGCTTAAAGACGGCACGATCGACGCGATAGCGACGGATCACGCGCCGCACCACGCCGACGAAAAAAATCAGGAATTCTATCTCGCGCCGAACGGGACTTCGGGGTTCGAAACGGCGTTCGCGTTAAGCTACACGAATCTCGTGTTGCCCGACCATATGGATCTGCCTGCGCTCATGCGCCTTATGAGTTCGAATCCCGCGAGAATACTCGGTATCGGAAGCGGAGAGATCGTAGTCGGCGAAACGGCGGATATCGCGATAGTCGATCTCGACGAGCAGTATACGGTGGATACGTCGAAATTCGTTTCAAAAGGCAAAAACAGCCTGTTTAACGGCTGGAAGCTGAACGGAGTTATAAAACACGTTATCGTGGACGGAATAGTCAAAATACAATAGGAGATACGACTGTTATGACAGACAAACTTATAGAGAAAATAAAGAAACTCGAAAATCCGAGCGCGGTCGGGATAGACACTTCGTTCGATTATCTGCCCGAAGACATGAAAAAGTTTTGCAAAACGCTCGATGACGCGGGAAAAGCGATAACCGAATTCAACTTCGGTATCATAGATAAAGTCGCAGACGTAGTTCCGAGCGTAAAAGTTCAGGTGGCGTATTACGAAATGTACGGGCTTGCGGGCTTAAAGGCGTTTTCCGATACGCTCGCGTACGCGAAGAAAAAAGGACTTATCGTCATAACGGACGCCAAGCGCAACGACATAGGTTCTACGGCGAGTTGTTATTCGTCGGCGTATCTCGGGTCGGTGAACGTTAACGGCAACGCGTTCACGCCGTTCGACAGCGATTTCATAACGGTCAACGGCTATCTCGGAAGCGACGGCATAGTTCCTTTTCTTAAAGACTGCGACAAAAACGACAAGGGAATTTTCGTGCTCGTTAAAACTTCGAATCCGTCGAGCGGACAGTTGCAGGACAAAAAGTTCGCGAGCGGCGAAACGCTGTACGAGAGCATGGGCGACCTAGTGGAAGAATGGGGAAAGAGCAGTATCGGAAAATACGGCTATTCGCGCGTAGGAGCGGTAGTCGGCGCTACGCACCCGTCGCAAGCCGAAACGCTCAGAAAAAGATTAAAGCATACTTTCTTCCTTATACCGGGATACGGAGCGCAGGGCGGGACGGCGGACGATCTGAGCGTATGTTTCGACGAAAACGGCATAGGCGGCGTAGTGAACAGCTCTCGCGGGATCATTTGCGCTTACAAGACCGAAAAGTACAAGGGCATGAATTATGCCGATGCGGCTCGCGCGGCGGCGGAAGATATGCGGGATGATATTAATCGCGCACTTAGAAAGACTGGAAAAGCAAAATGAAAATGCTTTTATTAAATTAAGGTTATAACAGAATATGAAAGATATAGAATTTACCGTAAAAGAAATAAAGAAGATCGCGCCGAAGATTTTTTCGCTTACGCTGTTTTCGGAAGAAAAATTGCCGCCGATGCATTGCGGGCAGTTTTTGCATATGGAAGTAAAGGACGACGCTTTGCCGTTGCGGCGGCCGTTCTGTCTGTATAAATTCGACGAACGTTCGGTTACGCTTATCATAGCGGTCGTCGGCAAAGGCACGGAAAAGATTTGTTCCATGCAGGCGGGCGAAAAGGTCCGCGCGATAGTGCCGATCG
>DBEXQE010000374.1:0-2026 GCA_048167245.1 Christensenellales bacterium
TTCTCGGACCGGGCGTGATCTCTTCCAAGATCTTTATGACTTCGTTCGCGTGTTCGACGTCTTCCACGTCGAGAATATAATGCTCTTTCGCGCCGTCGTACGGCACTCCGCATTCGGCGTCCGCCATCAAACTTTCGATCTGCGGCAACTTTTTCACGTATACGCAATCATCGCAAACAAGCAAAACGGGCTTATCGTTAACGTAGACCATATAATCGCCGAACAGTTTGCGGTAGCGCACGGCATGATCCCCGCGGATCTGCTCGCACACGAACTCTATAAATTCCAACGTACTCGACATAACGCGAAATCACATAAGCGACAAATAGAGTTTTTTGATATCTTCGACCGTGGGATCTTTCGGGTTGCCCGGACGGCAAGCGTCGTCGTAAGCGGACTGAGCAAGGAAATCCAAGTCTTCTTTCTTTACGATTGCTTTAAGGTCAGCGGGAATTCCGACATCCTTGGAAAGCTGTTTGACCGCGTCGACGGCGGCTTTGCGCGCGTCGGCTATGCTCATCTTGTCTACGCCTTCAACGCCCATCGCTTTTGCGATATCGCGGTACTTCTCTCCCGTAGCGGGCGCGTTGTATTCCATAACGGTCGGCAATATGATCGCGTTCGCGACTCCGTGCGGGGTGTCGTACAGAGCGCCGAGCGGGTGCGCCATGGAGTGAACTATCCCGAGTCCTACGTTCGAGAAGCCCATTCCCGCAACGTACTGACCGAGCGCCATTCCTTCTCTGCCTTCGGGCGTATTGGCAACCGCGCCGCGCAGGTTCTTGGAAATTATTTCGATAGCTTTCAAGTGGAACATATCCGAAAGTTCCCATGCGCCTTTCGTGATATAACCTTCGATCGCATGCGTCAGAGCGTCCATACCAGTAGCGGCGGTAAGCCCTTTCGGCATAGACGACATCATATCGGGATCGACTACGGCTACGACGGGGATATCGTGAACGTCTACGCAGACCATTTTTCTGTTTTTCTTCGAATCGGTGATAACGTAGTTGATCGTAACTTCCGCCGCAGTACCCGCTGTGGTAGGAACGGCGATGATCGGAACGCACTTATTCTTTGTCGGAGCAACGCCTTCGAGCGAAACGACGTCCGCGAATTCGGGATTGGCTATTATGATACCGATAGCCTTTGCCGTATCCATCGACGAGCCGCCGCCTATCGCTATAATGCTGTCCGCGCCGCTCTTTTTGAATGCGGCTACACCCGTCTGAACGTTCTCGACAGTGGGATTAGCTTTGATCTGCGAATAGATCTCGTAATCTATCTTTGCGTTTTCCAGAATATCGGTAACCTTTTTCGTAACGCCGAACTTGATAAGATCGGGGTCGGAACATACGAAACATTTCTTAAAGCCCCTGCCCTTTACTTCGGTGGCGATCTCGGCTATCGCGCCTTTGCCGTGGTAGCTCGTTTCGTTAAGAACAAATCTGTTTGCCATTGTAAAAAATTCTCCTTATTCTATATTTTTTATTTTAAGTTGAAATCTCTTTTTATGTCTTCGACTTCCTTATCCGAGATCCTTACGGGCTTGCCTATGCTCTTGGTGGCTATAAGCGTTTTAGCCGTAAAGTCGGAAACTTCGAGCCTGTCGAAGCAATTGAGTATCGATTTGCCCGTAACGAGCAACGAATCGTTTTCGATAAGCACGAGCGGCGAGCTTTCCGAAACCATATCCGTGATTTTCTGATAATCGTTGTACAGCGTCCCGAACGGAGCCGTCGAAAGCGTACGCATCATTATATAGCTTTCGGGGATCGTTCTCGCGTCGAGTTCCGTGCGCGTAACGCCGAACGCCATTACGTTTACGGGCAGAGCTATCATAATAGCGTTGATCTCGGGGTGTTGCTTGTATATCATTCTGTGCAAAAGCACCGAACGGCTCGGATGCTTGCCCGCTTCTCTCAATCCGTTATCCACGCGGACGAGATCTCCCGGCTCCATATAAAGTCTGTCTTCGCCCGTCGGAGTTATTATAAAGCTGTCTTCGCCTTTGAGCCGTGCGGAA
>DBEXQE010000375.1:0-2916 GCA_048167245.1 Christensenellales bacterium
GGGCGGTTTTGCTCCGCGTCATATAAACCGAACGTATTTCGTCTATTCTCCGAGCGGCGTGAACAGGCGTCCGTTGCCTTCGAAGAATTTTCCGTAAAATTCGAGATATTGAAGTCTTATGTTATGAACGTATGCGCTAAGCAGGCTCAGTCCCATATTGAACGCGTGGAGCGGGATCAGAACTATTATGCCTATCACGTAGCCTATCACGGGGATAGTGAAGAACATACTGCCGAGCGAGTTGAACGCAAGCCCTATCGCTCCCGACGCGAGCGCGAGTCCGAAAAGTCGCGCGTACGACATTACGTCGGAGAAAAGGTTTATAAGGTTGTAGATCCCCGCAAAACCGCCCGCGAACTTGCCGCCTATACCTTTATTGTGCCGTCCCGCGGTGAGCGCTATACATACGAGCGAACCGATAAGCACGTAAAGCCCCGCATCGCCGAGCGCTCCGCTCTCGGGCTTTAACAGCATATTCAGCGCCAACAGCGCAACGCCTATGAATATAGTGAATATAAACACGTTGTCCAAAACAGCGTCGGCTATCTTGCCGTCTTTTATCTTAGCCGCCATGTTCAGCCCGTATCCGACGCACAGATGGATAACGCCCAAAACTATCGACACGGCGAGCATCATGATCGGCTCCTGCAACGGATTGAACCACAGCGCGGGAATAGTTTCTATCGCGAATATACCGCCGAACAGAAGTCCCCATATAACGCCCGATATGCCGCAGATCGCGAACATGAACACCATGTTTTTCAAGCCCTTTTCGAACTTGAACAGTTTCAGAGCGACGAAACACAAAATGCTGAGCACGAGTCCGTAACCCGCGTCGCCGAGCATTATTCCGAAGAACACGAAAAAGAAGAACGACATGAACGGGTTCGGATCTATTTCGTTGTACGACGGGACCGCGTACATATTCGTTACGTCTTCGAACGGAGCGATGAGCTTCGGGTTCTTCGCGAGCGTAGGCGGAGCATCGCCGTCTTCGGGCGCTGTAACGACGCAAACGACTTTTTCGGTTTGCTTTTTGATCTCCGCGACGAGATTATCGGCGTTCTGCGCGGGCGTCCACCCTTCCGCGACGAACGTGGAATCCGTCTTTACGAATTCGAGTTCGGCAAGGGACTTTTCGATTTCGAGTCCCATAACGTCGTACAGAACTTTTATCTGATCCAAGTATTTGGTATACGAAAGCGCAACTCTCAATTTTTCTTCGTCGCGCGCGATAAGACCTTTTATCTCGTCTTCGTTGCGCGAGATGACTTCTTTCGGCAACGCGTCGTAAGAATACGTGCAGAGCGAAAAGCCCGCAAGCGAAAGTTTTTCGATAATTTTCTGCTTGTCTTCCTTTTTGCCGACTATTCCGAGCAGACAGCCGCCGACCGACGGATATTCTTCCGTATAGCACTCTATGCCGCCGAGCGGATCCGCCGAACTTTTCGGTCCGAGCGCGAGCATCACGCAAGCGCACTTCGTATCGCGCAATTGCGAAAATTTTATATCGGCGTTTTCGTACGGCTTTAAGTTTTTGTTTATTATATTTATCTTGTTTATCTGAGATTTGATCTCGACGCGTTCGAAACTCAGTTTTTCGAGAGCATCGGCGACGGTCAGCAACTCGTATTCTTTTGCCGCGACGTCGTAAAAATCGTCGTACCCGATCTGTTTGCGCCCCATAGTTTTCTTTGCGGGCGTATAATCGAAATCGCGAACGGCGTAGTTTTCGTCTTTTTTATGCTTTTTTATATCGGAAGCTATGCACTCCGCGACTTCCGAATTCACGGAATTCAGAAAATCTATCGCAAATCCGAGTTTCGCCTGCTTGCCGACCACTTTGTCGAGATGAGAAACGTCTTTTACTTTCGCGCCCGTTCCGATCTCTTTCGTCGGGACAACTTCGAAACTGCCCGAACGTTCCAAAACGTTCAGGATAAGATTTCTCTCCGATTTTAAGCCCACGATGCGGACTTTGCTCATCTTAACGTTAGCCAAGTTCTACTCCCGCGCGCTCTTTACTATTTTATCCGCAACGTATTCAACGGCTTTGAGTACGTTTTTTTCGGCGCTTTTCACAAGCGCGGCGGCTTCCGTTTTGGCGGACTTCTCTATTTCCGCGACGAGCTTTTCGGCTTCCTTTTCCGCGCGTTTCGCTATCTCTGCCGTTTCGGCTTTTATCTGCGCTTCGTATTCTTTTTTCAGATTTTCGGTCTGAGAAAGAACCGACATCGAAATTTCTTTCGCTTGCCTTTCCGCGCTCTCCGCTATTTCGGCGGCTTTTTTCTCCGCTTCTGCTATCTCGCCGAGTACTTCCGAAATCATCTATCTTTCCTCTTCTATCTTCATTACCTTGGCAATGCGGCGGCTGTGCCTTTCTTCGCCCGAATACTCGGTGGAAAGGAACGTGTCGACTATATCGAGCGCAAGCCCCGGTCCCAGAACTCTTTCGCCCATTGCGAGCGCGTTCGCGTCGTTGTGAAGCCGCGTCATGCGCGCGGAAAAAGTATCCGAACAAAGCGCGCAACGAATACCTTTCATTTTGTTTGCCGCCATGCTCATTCCTATTCCCGTGCCGCAAATAAGGATAGCTTTTTCGCACTTGCCGCTTTGAACGGCTTTGCAGGCTTCTACAGCGAAATCCGAATAATCGCAGGACTTGTCCTTGTCGAACGTTCCGCAATCGAGAACCGTTTCGCCTTTACTTTCCAGATGTTCTTTTATGCGGCTTTTGAATTCGTAAGCCGCGTGATCGGACGCCAAAGCTATCATCGTTTTCAACCTTCTTTTATATCCGTGTGCGGTATAAGTGTATACCGTCGCAAATGTACCTATTTTATATTATACATTATTTTACGGATTTTTACAAACGAATTTGACCGATTATTCAAAGATTTTCTTTTTCGAGCAGAT